>JAITAE010000111.1 GCA_031284295.1 Spirochaetaceae bacterium | reverse complement strand
CCGGCGGGATTAGACCGTTGCCCGCGCCGCTTTCTCCGTAGCCAAGTTCCGGCGGTATCACAAGCGTCCGCTTTTCTCCGGGACGCATATCAAGCAACATTTCATCCCAGCCGGGAATCACCTGCCCCGTGCCAACGGCGAATTCAAACGACCCTCCGTGCTTATCGGAAGCGTCAATCGTCTGACCGGAAAGCAGCGTAAGTTTATAGCTGGTTTTGACTTTTTGTCCTTTTTTGGGTTTATCGCCTGACCCCTGTTTGTTTACCACATACCAGATGCCGGAAGCGCTTTTTGAAGCCCCAGGATACTTCGTCTCAATTTTTGCAATGTCGGCCCTGCGTGCGGCGTTTGACTTTTCGGCGCTCGTCCTGACGGCAGCCTTTTCAAAGTTGTCAAAACTCACCTGATTCGGCTGGAACGCCGAGGCCGCCTTGCCGTTTCGCACGATGACGATGCTTTTTATCGTGTCGCCCTGCCGCACCGCGTCCACCACATCCTGTCCCCGGACGACGCGCCCAAAGACACTGTGCTTGCCGTCCAGCCAGGGCGTCGCTTTGTGCGTGATAAAAAACTGGCTGCCGTTGGTGTTTGGGCCTGAGTTTGCCATTGACAACACGCCGGGGCCGTCGTGTTTCAGACCCGGATCGAATTCATCATGGAACTTGTAACCCGGACCGCCAGAACCGTTGCCCCTCGGGTCGCCGCCCTGAATCATAAAATCGGCTATCACACGGTGAAACTTCAAACCGTCATAGAACGGCTTACCCTTGGCCGCGTCCATCTTGCCCTCGGCAAGCGCCACAAAATTACTGACTGTAAGCGGAACCTTATCGTAAGCCAGCTTTACCACGATCTGACCGCGGGTCGTGTCTATAACAGCGAACACCCCGTCCCCCAGATCCTCGAAGCCTTTCGGCTGAATCGTAAGCGTATCGGACAAATTCTTCTCCTTGATGCGGGTTGCCGCGTTCAAAAATCGCGGCGTCAGCATCAACATAAGCAAGCCGCAAACCACGGCGGCCACCTTGATGCGAAACTGTACGCCTAAAATATCTCTGTTTTTCATTTAGCCTCCCACCCCAACGTACACGAAAAGCAAAAACTTGCCAAGCCCGCCCAGGGCCGTCTGGCGGCCCTGGCCGCTTTAAATACGCAGTTTTCTTCACTCTTCACTCTTCATTCTTCATTATGTGAGCGGCGCTCCCGGCAGTATAGCGGAAGCATCATGCTCAAAACTCCGCATACATTTACGTTTGACAAGGAGTTGACGGCCGGCTCCGCGTAAGAAGGTCTCTTAGCTACGGTTAAGATGGTCTCTTGGCTCCGCGTAAGAGAGTCTCTTAACTATGGTTAAGAATGTCTCTCACCTATGCGTGAGAAGTGTTAATCCGTGTACTCCGCGTAATCCGTGGACGATTTAGAAGGATGAAGGCTGGCGCCGCTTACCGCAAACTACAGCCGGTGTTGGGCTCAACGCGAAGCGTTGAGCTCCGGAGTTTGCTTCGCAACGCTGCGCGTTGCTTACCGCAAACTCCAGCCGGTGTTGTTTGGGGGGCGGATTTGGGCGGGGTGGCGGATTGGGGGCGCTAAAAACTTATTCTAAACAGCGGCCTGGTCCCGCGCCACAGCCTGCGGCTTTTTCGACTGTACGCGCTCAATGTTTCGCGCGCCGTTATCGGGCTGGGGGTAGCGGAAGACCCGCTACGCGGGGGTGTAGCGAGGGGGGCGCGACAGGAAGGCGGCTATGTGCCGGGCGGCATGGAAATAGCGCCCCCCTTCATATCAAGAATCATTGTGAACCTGGTAAATCGCAGGGACAACAACTGACGTACCTGTGTACTTTAAACCCACTGGTGGGCGGTACGCTACCGCGTAGCGGACTTTAAACCCGCTGGCGGGCGCGTAGCGGACTTTAAACCCACTGGTGGGGCGGACTTTAAACCCGCTGGCGGGCGGGTGGGGGCAGGTTTAGTCCTCAACCTTTACAAGATTCCAGACACCGGGCGCTTCCTGACCCAGACGCCAGAAACCTATTTTTTGAACACCCTGCCCCCTGTACATCCGCATACGGGCGGCAAGTGAGTATTCATCCTCGTAATACACAGTAACCTTGACCATAACATCGTAGGTAAAAGTAGGAATACCGTTCACGCGGCGAAAATTTTCCGCGCCGTACTCCTGCTTGTGCGATTCCACCGTGCTATGGATAAGGGCGCGCGACGTGCTTTTGTCGCCCCAACTGCGCCCATAAAAAGGAATCCCCATCACCAGTTTTTCCTGACCAACCGCGTGTAGGCCGTAAGCGGCTACCGCGCCGCACCAGTTCATAGAGGCGACCGGCCCGGGGGGGCTGCCGGACCAATGCTCGTCGTAAGCCATCACAAAGACACGGTCGGACAGGGCCGCCACAGCCGCGTAATTGTAGACGCCCCCGGCGCGGGCGCGTCCCGGCACGCAAACGGAAAGTATTTTGCCGCCCAGACCGGCGCGTAATTCGGATAAAAATGACAAAAAATGTTCGGCATCGCGGGACGGCACATTTTCCAGGTCAATGTTAAGGCCGTCGTAGTCTTTCACCGCCGCAAGAATTTCCGAGACAAGCTGCTTCCTCGCCTCGCTGCCGCTCTGAATTGTAAAATGCGTAAGGCCCGATCCGTTACAAACGACAGCCAGGTGCACCCTGCCCCTGAACCTTGTAATTGCCTTGCGCCGTGGAATACCGGATAAATGCCCGTAGCTGTCTACCTCAGCGGCAAAGTGTACAACATCGGAGATGGAATATCTCGTATTCAAATTTTTTTCGTGGCCGTCTATCAGGTATGCCCAAACCTCCTGAAAGGAACTTGACGGCAGCTTATCCGTGTCCCCGGGTGAGTCCGGCAGCACATAACTCAGTTCCTCATCCTGGTACCTATCCTCCTCGTCCTTACCGTCTTCCTTGTACGCTTCGGCTGCCGGCGCTCCACCTTCGGTTTCAAGACCCGCCGTCTGCGGCTCGCCGCCAGGGGCTGGCGGCGGCGCGGCTTTGCAGGCTGAAATTTCAAACGTTGCGGCGGACAGGCAGAAAAAAACAAGCAAGCGTGCGGTAAAAACGCAAACAGGCTTGCGCACGGCGAATCCGCCGCGCGGCGATGGTTTTTCCGGTGGAAAAACCATCGCCCGGGAAAAAAACACGCCGGCATTTACAGATTTTTTTGTATGGGTTTGCGCGGCAGCTTCCGTATTCAAGCGCCGCCTCCCTATGAATTCAATTTTCATAAAATTGATGATATTGAGCGGTCGATTTTACCGCAAGACAGCCGCCGCACAGAGTGCGTAAAATTTGCGCCGGAGGAGGCCTGCTTTAAAAAAGTGTAACCTCGTCCCAAATAACTTGTTACAGTTATGAAAGCGCCACACACCACAAAACCATAACCGTTGCCGTCTTCCTCCTTGCGGCAGCGGTTTTTTTGTCTATTGGGGTATTCGGCACTGAATTGGAGAGTTTCGCGGCGTAAGGGCTGTGTTTGCGGCCTGAAAGTTTTTTTACAAGACGGGGCTGGATTAAATGTCAAGCCGCGCACCTACAACCCGGCCGCCTCATCCACGGACAACGCGGTAATACCGGTTATCTTTTCCGCCGGCTCTCCCATGGTTTTCAAACTTTTCGCCACCTCACACCTACCTTCTCAATGGTTAAGCAGGCGGTAAAACGATAGGCAAAACAGCTTAAACGCTGTTTTGTGGCGGAAACAGTTTTGCCAAAGCCCCGAAAGATTCAGAGGTTTCCCTTGTAAATACGGCTTTGAATACGTTGTCAAGGCGGATGTCTTTAAGGTCTTTGTTTTCGTCCAGATGAATCATGAAATACCCTGATGAAAAAGTATATCGGCGTAATACCTTTTTTACAGAGCTGTTCCAAAATTCGCATTCTACAAGTTAAAGAGGGGGCAGTCGCCCCCTGCGGCCGGGCCAAGGTCCCGCCCTACCCCCACTACAGGGGCTCCGCCCCCGTAACGCCCCCGCCGGGGGCCTTATGCCCCCGGACCCCCGGAGTTTTGGAACAACCTCACAACCTATTATTTGTACAAATTATTTACATAACCTAAGTGAGGCGGTCCAGGCCGCTTTAAAATACACTAACCAATACAACGCTTAAGGTACCGTGCGTCAAATTTTGCGCGCTTGCTGCGCGGAGACTCATATAGTTAAGCAGGCGGAGCTCAACGTGCTTTGCGTTGAGCCGGCATCCGGTAAAACGGCATAAGCAAGCGGATAAACGCCTGCGACGTTTATCTTGGGGTTTGCGATACGCTGTTTCGCGACGCGAAGCAATACAAAACCCGCAAGCGCAACAGGTTGCAGGCAGGCGTTCAGGTGAGGGAGCGGCGGCCTCACGGGGATTTCGCCCTGTTCCGGGTTTGCGCCGCGGGCGCTGAGGTACGTTTCTTGCCGTCCGGAGATCAATGACTTTGCGTGCCCTGCCATTGACAGGTTTCAATTATCCCTGCTATACTGTTTCTATAAACCATACGGTCGCGCCGTCAGGCGGTGCGGCTGACTCCGGGGGTGCACCGGTTTCGACTGGTACGGTTCGGGGTGCGGGTTGCAGGTGGAGGCGGACTAGTTCCGGGCCAACTCCTAAAACAGGCAA
>JAITAE010000107.1 GCA_031284295.1 Spirochaetaceae bacterium | reverse complement strand
CTGACGCTCTGGGCGGGGCGGACATCCGCCCCTTGAAAGGGGAAAGCCGGTATGGCAGACCGACAGAAGCGTCGGCGTGATTTAATGGCAGACACGGCAGACTCAAAATCTGCTGAGGGTAACTTCGTGAGAGTTCAATTCTCTCCGCTGACATGGGCTAATTCCTTTATAAGGAATTAGCCGTGATTTCTAGAAATTAAAAACTGTCAATGATGAAAAGCTGGACAAAATTTTTACACCGTTACCTTGTAACAGGATAAACGTATAGGATCGCATACAGCCTGTTACCACTGTCATAACGGCGAAAAAAGCAACGCATCCCATGACCGCGCCGCTACGGAACGCGCAAAGGGTTGAAGCGGAATAACACCGCCCGGCGTTATTCTGCAATATCTGGTTTAATACCCCGCGGCTTGCCGCGCGGAGGCTCATTGTAGCGGAAAGCCTGGTTTTTAGCGCAAAGCCTTCTTTATGGAGTTTGCGCGAAACGTAAACTCCGGGAATCAAACCCGCGAAGCGGGTTTGATTCATGCGCCCAAAACAGGAAAAAAATCCTATGGAAGCACTGATTAAATAGGGCGGCGGATTGGGGGGTAGCGGAAGACCCGCAACGCGGGGCTGTAGCGAGGGGGGCGCGACAGGAAAGCCCCTGTGTGCCGCGAGCGGCATGGAAATAGCGCCCCACTTTTTAATAATCAGCGTTGCCCTATGCGCTTATCCTGGACTTGTATTGTACGGTTTGACCAGGCAAAAAATAGGCGTTTTACTTAAGGCAGCCTGTTCTGTTTGAACAGGAAACGTCATTGCTGGGCGAGAGCGTCCGGTTTACCGGGCACACCATCCGCCACTTTGTCCGGACGTTCTTTGCTTTTTTTACAGAACAATGTCTGTCGTTTCCAAGAGGGATTTGTTGAAATATACCCTAAAAATGCCTCGATTCAGAAGGTTTTCAGGTAAAATATAGCGCGCTCACCCTGGCTATTATCACAATTTACTTGCGTTATACGGATAATGTAGTAAAATATATAAAAACAAGCATAAAGCTAATACTTTTGGAGGATAAAGGTAATGAAAAGGACAAAATTTCTGCTGATTGCGGCTATGGCGGCGTTAGCGGTCATGATTCTGGTTGCCGGATGCAAGAAAAAAGAGGAAAAGTACATCCTAAAAATGTCTACGCAACTTGCGCCGGACAGTATTATGGTCCAGGGGTTTAATAAATGGGCCGAAACGGTAAAAGAAAAGACAAATGGCGTTTTGACGATAGAGGTGTATCCGTCGGCGCAGCTTGGCAGCGATGAAGACGTGATAGAGCAGGCCGTTCAGGGCGCAAATGTCGCGGTGCTGACGGACGGAGGCCGCATGGCGAACTATGTAAAGGACATAGGGATCATAGGAATGCCTTACATAGCGGACAACTATGCCGAACTGCGGAAAATCACCGAAACATCGATATTCGAAGGTTGGGTAAATCAGCTTGCTTCCCAGGACAGTATTCGTATGCTGTCGGCAAACTGGTACGATGGCCCGCGGCACTTTCTGACGAATGTGCCGGTTAATGTGCCCGCCGACCTGAAAGGCCAGCGAATCAGGACTCCGGGAGCGCCTGTCTGGGCCAGATCTGTCGCGGCTATGGGCGCTACTCCGGTGGCTATGGGCTGGAACGATTCGTACAACGCTATCCAGTCAAAGGCGATTGACGGCGTTGAAGCGCAGAATACCGCGAGTTATGCGCTGCACCTGTACGAACTGCTAAAGTATCTCGACAAGACCGGACACTTTCAGCTTGCGAACTTCATTATTGTAGGCGAAAAGTGGTTTAAGACGCTCCCCGAAAACCTGCAAAAAATCCTTGCTGATGAGTGCAAGGCCGCCGCATACGAAAACGCGGCGCAGATAGAAAAAACCGCCGATGAACTGGAAAAAGACATGGTCGCCAGAGGCATGACCGTGATAAGCTCCAACAGGGAGGCGTTTAAGACCGCCGCGGAAGCCGCCTATACTGAACTCGACTTCAAGCAGCTTCGCGATCAAATTTGGCGGGAAATCGGAAAGCGCTGATACTCTCCGTTATTCCGTTAATTAAAAAACGGTTTGACGCCGGTCCACGCGGCAGCGCGGGCCGGTGTTTTTCTATCTATCACAATTTATCGGAAGGGGTAATTTATGAATACTGTAAAGATGCTGTATGGTTATTTTTGTAAACTTGAAGAATTTTTAGTTTCTTTGTTCATAGCGGTAATTACTTTTTTGGTGTTTATTTCGGCGCTTGCGCGCGGTTTAAACCATCCGCTTAACTGGGCGACCGACATATCGCTGCTACTGTTTGCATGGCTGGTTTTTCTGGGGGCGGACACAGCTCTGCGGAAAGCGGACTTTGTGCGGGTAGATATGCTGGTAATTCGGTTTCCGGAAAAGCTGCAAAAATTCCTGTACTACTTCATGTATGTTTTGTCGATTGGGTTTTTATGCGTTCTGATACGTTTTGGGATTCCGCTTTCGATTGAGAATTCAAAACGCCTGTTTCAAACACTCGGCATCAGTTATTCATGGGCGACGATAAGCGCGCCGGTCGGCTCAATTCTAATGATAATAACAATAATTCTAAAATTAATTTCACACTGGAAAGATAAAAAAATCGTAGTGGAAAGCAAGGAGGCAATCTGATGGGTATAGTGGTTATAGTATTTTTGCTGTTGCTTTTATTTGGAATGCCGGTAGCGTTTGCGATAGGCTTTGCCGGCATGGTATTTTTCTTTGTTACGCCGTCGATTCCGTTTTCCATCATCGTGCAAAAAGTGGTAAGTTCCACGCAAAGTTTTACGCTGCTTGCGATACCGTTGTTTGTTTTTGCCGGTAATTTGATGAACAATACCGGCATTACAAAAAGGCTCGTTAAACTTTCCAATGTATTAACCGGACACATGTACGGCAACCTTGGGCAGGTAAGCTGCGTACTTTCCACGCTGATGGGCGGCGTTTCAGGTTCCGCCAACGCGGACGCGGCGATGGAATGCCGTGTTTTGGGGCCGGACATGGTAAAACGCGGCTATTCAAAGAGTTACTCCGCCGCCGTCAACGGCATCACCTCGCTGATAACCGCCACGATTCCGCCCAGTATGGGACTTATCATCTACGGCTCTGTAGGCGAGGTTTCGATAGGACGCCTGTTTGCCGCCGGTTTTTTGCCCGGTATTCTGATGATGATAGCGTTGATGATTACCATCCGTATTACCGCAAAGAAACGCGGGCTTTTGCCTGAACGGACCAGGCCGGCCTCGCTGAAAGAGATAGGCCGGTCGGCAATCGACGGTGTTTGGGCGCTTTTGTTCCCGGTTATACTGATTGTAGGTATACGTTTCGGCGTGTTTACACCTTCCGAATCGGGTGCGTTTGCCTGTATGTACGCGGTGTTTGTGGGCGGCGTAATATACCGCGAGCTTACCTGGCCGGTGTTCATTCAAACACTGCGCGATACTGCCCGCGACATCGGCATCATAATGATACTTGTCTCACTTTCCGGCATATTCGGCTACGGCATCGTATATGATCGCGTTCCGCAAGCGATGGCAAACTTCCTGATAACGCTCACGGCGAATCCCTACATCATGCTTTTTATCATCATCCTGCTGCTGGTGATCTGTGGAATGTTTATTGAAACAACGGTTATCGCGCTTCTTTTGACGCCGATTCTGCTGCCTGTCGTAAAAAACGTAGGCATAGATCCGGTACAGTTCGGCCTTATCATGATGACGGTCGTTACAATGGGTATAATGACGCCGCCGGTAGGTATAGCGTTGTACACAACCTCAACTATAATGGGGTGCAAGCCCGAAGAAACGGCGCTCGAGACGATTCCGTTCATAATCGCGGTCCTTATCGTGGTGGCATTCTGCATTTTCTGCAAAGACGCGGTTCTGTTTATTCCAAACCTGATTTTCGGCAAGGCGTAGGCTGGCATTTGGCGGCGCGTGGGCAGCGCGCCGCCCCCGCCGCTCCATCCTTCGAGGCTTTTTACCGGTGTGGAAAGCTGCTGCCCCCCCCCCCCCCTGCCCGGTTACGCGGTTTTTTTACGGCGCTTCAAGCCGGAGACAATGGCAAAGGCGAGCACGATGACGGGGATTATTACGATGTTAAGGCTGCGGGCAAATGCCATCGCTGCGGACTTTTTCTCCGGTTCCAGGATTCTGTCAAGGCGGTTTGTACCCGTTGCGCGGCTCCGTATGCTGATTATGTCGTCATCGTTGGCAAGCCAGTCCGCGGCAAGCAGGAAGAATGTAAGGTTGCGATCCGAGTTCAGGTATTCATCGTTTAAAAACTCGCTGTTGCCGATCACTACGATTCGACTTTCCGCGCCGTCATAAGAATCGCCATACCCGAAGTACGGCGGAAAACGACCGGACAACGCCGCGGCAAGAACTTTTTTACCGGAGGTTTCGGTTTCTTCCTGCGTGAATAGAAATGCCTGACCGGGCTCCACCGCAAAGTTACGTGTCATAAGCCAAGCATCGGGTGTACTGGACAGCAGCGGCGCCGCTTCGAGGCCATCTACCGTGCTAAGCGTGAGCGGGTTTGCCCAGAACAGATCCAGGCCGGCGAATGACGATGTTACAGGATGGTCAGGATTGCCGCCTTCTCGTGTTACGCTGATCCAAAATGGGTAGCGGATTAGCCTGATCGCCGGCATACCGCCCTGACCCGCGCTTTGATACGTTATCGTTAGGCAGGATTTGTCGAGGACCAGCGCGGTTTGCACATCGACGCCATAGGACCGCAGCATCGCGAGGAGCCCCCTGTCGCTGAGCGGGATTACATCCATGCTGCCTGTAGCGGTGGAAAACATAAAATTTTCGATAATGAAAAAGACTTTACCGCCGCCCTGAATGTAGCCGTCAATTTTGGAAAGCGCCGTTTCGTCCAGCGTATCAACGCCGCCTATCAGTATTACCTCGCTTAAGCCCTCTGGAATTTCATCTCCCGCAGTGATCTCTCGTATCTTGTAGCCTGACATTTGCAACATTCCTGTCAGATTGCGGTAATTCTTATCGAAAGTCTTGGCAGAATCCGCCAAAATTATACCGGCCTCGCGTACTTTACCGCTTACAAGGGCGCGTATCCGGCTTGTAAGATCGTATTCAAGCGTTTCAAGCGAGAAAACGAACGGGATTATATCTGTTTTTTCCATGTATTCTATCAGAATTCCGGAAAAAACGTTTGAAACTGTCGCCTCATTACGTTCTACGGACTGCATTTGCCGTGGATAGATGCCTAGGCGCTGCAAATCTTCCTCAAGCCCGTCTTTGGCGGGGTCACGCACGGTAAAGCGAATTTTACCGTTAGAATAGGTAACGTACTCACGCACAAGATCTATAATCTCTCCCGGCTGCGGGTAAAGCTGCCTGAGTTTGCCGGACAGGAAATAGCTTATCTTGATTTGACTCTGTAATGAATCGGCAAGGTGGCGCGAAGCCGGAGATATTGTGTACAGTTTGGCCGCCGTCAGATCGAGCCTGAACCAGAGACGGCTGCCAAGCAGCAGGGCCAGCACGATGGCCGCCGTTGAAAGCGCGGTAACAATGACGGTTTCATTTTTTTTCGTCATGCTTCAGCTCCATTTCCTGAACAACAGGACGCGGGTGTTCAAAAACAGGAACAGCGCCGCCGTAAATATAAAGAATAGCAGGTCGCGGCTGTCCAACATTCCCCGTGAAAAACTTTCAAAATGAAAGGTCAGGGATATAAAGTTGATAACAGCGATCAACGGTTCAGGCACGCTCTGCGAAAACGGTATTTGATTGACAAGCATTATAACGATCAGTACGGCGGCGCTTCCCAAAAAAGCGGCGGCCTGATTCTTGGACAGGGCGGACAGGAATAGCCCTATTGCCGAGGCGGCTGCGCCCAACAGTAACGCGCCCACATATTCGCAGACTATCACCCCGCCGTCGAATACGCCGAGCGGCAGGACGCTGAGCGGGAGCGGCACGGTAAGGACTAGCATACAGCAGAGTACGCCCAGGCAGCTCAGGAATTTTCCCAAAACCAGGTCCCATTCCGAGAACGGCATAGTCAGCAGCAACTCTATGCTGCCGAGTTTCCGCTCTTCGGCCCAGCTTTTCATCGTTATGCCGGGAATCACAAGCACGAAAGCGAGCGGAAAACCCGCAAAGTAGGGCCTGAGCGTTGCCATATCACGCAGAAAAAAGTTTTGAAAGTTAAACAGCCATACGGATGTAAAAACAAGAAAAAAAATCACTATTCCATAGAAGGCGGGCGATATGCTTAACGAATACAACTCTTTTTTTGCCAGCGCGAGGGCCGGCGAGCGGGACAGAACGGTGTTAGCTTTCATTTGATACCTCGCTGCCGGACGATGAACCGGTAAGTTTTACAAAAATATCTTCAAGTGATGTTTTTTTCCGGCTCATCTCCAAGATTTTCAGGTTGAACGAAACGGCCCAGTCAAATATCCGTTCCGCGTTGGCGTTGGAAGCCGGCTCGCCGCCTCCGCCTGAGACGACAAAAGCCACGCTCACCGTGCCGTCATCGCCGGCACGGATGCCGGAAACTTCCACGCCGCCTTCAAAGCTGGCCGTAAGCGTTTCCAGGTCCTGTTTTACCGTGTCCCCGCCGCCTCCCTTCAGCACTAGTGTCCAGATTTCTCCGCCCCGCAAACCGGCTGCTATCCGGGACGGGCTGCCCTGCGCCGCGATACGCCCGGCGTTCAGTATCAACACCTCCGTACAGACCGCCTCGACTTCCTGCAAGATGTGCGTGGACAGGATGACCGTTTTACGTTTGCCCAGTTCCTTGATCAGCCCGCGTATCTCTATAATCTGGTTTGGGTCCAAGCCTGTGGTAGGCTCGTCAAGTATAAGGATGGGCGGGTCGTGTATGATGGCCTGGGCCAGCCCGGTACGTTGTTTGTAACCTTTGGACAGGGTTTCTATGCGGCGGCCCGACACCCTGGCGAGGCCGCACTGTTCGATAGCCGCGTTTATCGCGGGCTTACGTTTTTCCACCGGCATCAGGCGGGCGGCGGCTATAAAATCGAGGTACTCCGTTACGGTAAGGTCGCCGTACAGCGGAACGCCTTCCGGCAGGTAGCCTATCAGCCGCTTTACCGCTACGGGATCATCCTGCACGGAAACGCCGTCTATCAGCGCGTCCCCGCCGCTTGGGAAATGATAGCCGGTCAATATCTTCATCACCGTTGTCTTGCCGGCGCCGTTGGGTCCCAGAAACCCCAAAACCTGTCCGTCCGGCAGCGTAAACGACACGTCGCTGACGGCCTCCAGCGCGCCGTATTTTTTAACCAAGTTATGCACTTCGATCACGTACCACTCCTAAAAAGCCGGGCCGCTTTCAAAATTGTAATTTTGAAAGCTCAAATCGTCTGCTTACAATTCTATAAAAAGCCCACTCCCGTTTCAAGGCCGCCAGCGGCTTTAAAGTCCGCTACGCGGTAGCGTACCGCCCACCAGTGGGTTTAAAGTACACAGGTACGTCAGTTGTTGTCCCTGTAATTTGCTAGGTCTTCAATGATTCTTATATGAAGGGGGGCGCTGTTTCCATGCCGCTCGCGGCATATAGGGACTTTCCTGTCGCGCCCCCCTCGCTCCATAACCGCTTATCTGTCGTGTGGAGTTTGCGCTAAACGCAAACTCCGAAAATAACCGCGCAAGCGGTTATTCCGCTACCCCCCAATCCGCCGCCC
>JAITAE010000098.1 GCA_031284295.1 Spirochaetaceae bacterium | reverse complement strand
CGGCGCGCCTCCCCCGGCGGGTCGGCGCAGTGCGGTCCGCAAAGCTCCGAACCGCTGATCGCCGAGTTGCCGCAGCCCGCCGCGCAAAGTCTTTCTTTGAACATGGTTTTTATGATATGGCGCACCGCCTCTCTTTTCAAGCCCGCCAGCGGGAGTTTGAAATACGCTATAGTCCGCAAATCGCCTATTATTCGCGTTAATTCGTTTAATTCGCGGACTTTTCTCTTTGCCTCGTGGAGGCTCATTGCGCCTAGGGCGCTTTAATATTTGGCGGCGACGGTAGTGGTGAACGATCTGCCGGGCATGGGCGAATTGTAGCGGATTTCGTAGAATGAATCAAAAACATTGTCAACCGAAAAAGACAGCGTAACATAACCTGTAATTTCCGCACGCAGTTTAAGATTTAGAAGCCAGTAACTGTCCATCGTAAAGAGGCCGCCGCTGTCGGAATAGCGCATGGATATATATTCTATACGCGGGATAAGCGAAAGTGATTTTAAAAAAGAGAATTTTTCAGGCGGATGACTGACAGGAGTAACAACGGCATACATACTGAATGTAATTTCGGGGTAATATGGTATTCTTTTAATCCCGGCGTTCTGGGTTTTGTTCAAAAAATATTCGTTTACCGAAAATGAAATTCCACCCGACAGATACTCCGCCGGAAAAAATTCAGGGGCAAGTTCAAAGCCGTAAAATGAAACCGCGTCCAGATTGCGGGCATAATCAACCTGAGCGCTGGGGTAATCGGGATTGGGGAGTTTAACATTTACAAATTTACCCTCCATAAGACTGTAGTACAGAGCGGCGTTGATGCTGAATTTTTTAAACCATGTTCCGGTGTAACCGAATTCAAAATGATTCGCCATTTCCGGGCCAAGGTTTGGGTTGGGCAGATTCTTGCCGAAGCGCGTTGAATAGCGGGCGCTCATGGTTGGAAAATGATTTTTTCGCGCGTATGTAAGATGTAATTGATTATCCGCGTTTATATCGTAGTACGCGCCTAACAGCGCCGTGTACAGAAACATCCGCCTTGTTTTTACAACAAACCAGCCTTGTTCAATCAATTTTGAAAACTCGTTATCCTCGGACCAAAATTGATTGGGAATCAGCGCGTCAAATCCGAAGCCCGCCTTGAAAATAAAATTTTCCAGCATTGTATTTTCGTATTCGGTTCCCAGCGACCAAGTATCCTCGTTTACATGAACAACTTCCGTCAAAATATCCTCGTTAAATAGATCGCCTTTTAATCCTTTGTGGTCTTCTTTTTTGTAGGTAAAGGCGGCGGAAATTTTATTCAGAGCGTTGATTGACCAGGAGCCTGTTATCCTGCCGCCGGCTGAATATTCATCGTAGTCCGAATGCGGCGCGTGAAAACCAAGCTCATAAGCGCGTAGATTGTAGTATTCATCCATGCGGTTATCGTATTTATCAAAATAAATAAGAACATTCAAGGAAATATCATTGCTTTCAAATGCGCCGTTCAGCGACACACTGTGCCTGTTCCATACAGGCCAGTGCCAGATTGAAAATTCCCTGGTGCGTATGTCCGGCGGCGAAACCCCTTTATCAGCGTTTTGGTACGTGTACGAAAGCCAGATGTCAAGCGGCGCGGCGGGGGTAAGGCCCAGCATAACGCCGGTCTTTACATCTTTGGAATCCGACCAAAGCCGGTCGCCTTTTTGCTGGGGATTTACCTGTACAGGCTCAAACGAGTCGGACAGCCGCCAATGGTCAATCAGCCGGTACTGTATGTTTGCCTTTGCGTAAAATAAATCCTGCCGCGTTCCCGCTCCGGCAAAAAGATTCGCGCCTGAAAACTTGAACACGCCGTCCGCCTCCAGCGCGGCGCTTGACGAAAGCTCCAGCGCCTTTTTGGGCTTTGAAGTCCGCATCAACACCGCGCCGCCCAGAACATTCGCGCCAAGCAGCTCGGTACTGAAACCCTTTTGAATCTCGACGCTTTCAAGGTCTCCCGTTAAAAAACGCGCCGCGTCCCCTTCGCCCCGGTAAGGATTCGCCATAAGGATACCGTCAATAAAGATGGGAACATCGTCCGCGCCGAAACCGCGCACCGTAAAGTTTGAATCGTTGCGCCGGCCTCCGCCTGAAAGAATAACACCCGGTACATAGCGCACCGCCTCCCACAAATCGTTTGCCCCGTCCCGCTCCATTTCCTGCTGTGTTACAACATTCGGATTATCACGTTCTTCTACGATTGCGGCTTCGGGAAGCATTATTACACCATCATCATCGCCGTCAGGCGGCGATGATGATGCTTCCCGCGCGACAAGCGGCATTACCACCAGCAGGAACGCCAAAACCCATGCCCGCCGCATTACAAGTTCCAATCCCCTTCTGTCCAGGGCGGCGGCAGCGGAACGCCGCCTTCGATTTTGATACGGCCATCGGTTTTTGGACTTATCGTTTCACGGTCATAAATGTACTCCGCAACGGCGCGCCAGAAAAAAATACCTGTTGATTTTACGCTTTTGCCGTTGAGCCTCAGCAGCGTAAAGAAAATTCCGCTGTAGTTGTAGTCTGTCGTGCATATCCGGTAGTCCTGAGAATCGACAATATCCGCCCCGTTCAGCTTCAAAGTACCGGCCCTTATCCTCCCGTGGTAGTAGACCTCCGAATCCTCCCGCGTCAGCATAGGCTCATAGCCGGACGGCGCTTTGGGATATTGCAGAGTATAACGAAGCTCCTTTGATACGTTGCCAAAGAAGCCGGTTTTCGAACTACCGTGCCCCGTGTGAGGCACCGAGGCTACGGAACTCCAGTAGATAGGGTCGTTGGGGTCAGCCGCTATCGTTACGCCCATAAA
>JAITAE010000017.1 GCA_031284295.1 Spirochaetaceae bacterium | reverse complement strand
GGCAGTGAGTACACCCGATGAGGCACGCGGAGCGTATTTGTCCGATAAGGCGGCGCTCCCGGCAGGCAGCCCGTCAGCGTATTTAAACCCGCTGGCGGGCCGCCAGCGGCTCTACCGGGATTGTTCTTTTTTGCGTTTTTCCTGGTAGTCTTTGATAAGCTGGTCGCTGATACTCTGCGGGACCTTGCCGTACTTTAGGAATTCCATCGTGAATTCGGCCTTGCCCTGGGACATGGAGCGCAGGTCTGTTGAATAGCCGAACATCGCGCTGAGCGGGACTTCCGCCTCGACGCGGGAGAACGCGCCGTCTTCGCTGGAAGCGTTGATAATGCCGCGCCGCTGGTTAAGACTGGCAAATATGTTGCCTTGAAATTCCGTAGGCCCTTCGACCGCAACCTTCATGATAGGCTCAAGGATGCAGGGTTTCGCCTTGTTGTAGCCTTCGCGGAACGCGCCGATGGCCGCCTGCTGGAACGCGATGTCACTTGAATCCACCGGGTGGGACTGGCCGTCGTTGATGCAGCAGCGGATGTTGACGATGGGGAACCCGATAAGGCTGCCACGCTGTACCGCCTGACGGAAACCCTTGTCGCAGCTCGGCACGAATTCCGTAGGTATCGAGCCGCCCTTGATGCTGTCTACAAACTCGTAATCGCCGTCCGCATACGGCTCCATGTAGCCCGCGACACGCCCGTACTGGCCCGCGCCGCCCGTCTGCTTCTTGTGGGTGTAGTTGAAGTCCGCCCGCGCCGTGATGGTCTCGCGGTACGCCACCTGCGGCATACCGGTTTCCACCTCGCACTTGTACTCGCGGCGCATACGCTCGATGTACACGTCAAGGTGAAGCTCGCCCATGCCTTTGATGATGGTCTGGTTAGATTCCGGGTCAACAAAAGTCTGAAACGTGGGGTCTTCCCGCGTAAAGCGGCCAAGCGCCTTTGCCATCTGGTCGGCGGATTTCTTATCCTTAGGCGTGATAGCCAGCGAGATGACCGGCTCCGGCACGAACATGGAGCTCATCGCGTAGTTAAGGCCGCCGCCGCAAAACGTGTCGCCAGAAGCGCACTCAATACCGAACAGCGCCACAATGTCGCCCTGTGCCCCCTCGTTGATGTCCTCCATGTGGTCGCTGTGCATACGGACAAGGCGCCCCACCTTTAACTTGCGCCGCGCGCGGGTGTTAATAAGCTCATCACCCTTTTTCAGCGAGCCCTGATAGACGCGGACATAGGTAAGCTGACCGTACTGCCCGTCCTCAAGTTTGAAACCCAGCGCGACAATGGGCGCGTTGCCGGTAGTCGAAAGCTCAACCTGCGCCTCGTTATTGTCAAGGTCCAGGGCGTAGTTTTTGACCTGAGTCGGGTCCGGCAGGTAGTTGTTTACCGCGTCCAGCAGACTCTGAATCCCCTTGTTCTTGTAGGCCGAACCCATCATCACGGGTACGAATTTTTCCTGCAAGGTGCCGGCCCTTATGGCGCGGTGTATGAGTTCGTCCGGTATCTCCGCGCCTTCAAGGTATTTTTCCGCCAATTCATCATCAAAAAGAGAGACCGCGTCGATAAGTTCTTCACGCCGCTTCTCCGTGTCCGCCTTCAAGTGCGCGGGGATGTCCGCGTAGCGGATTTTTTCACCGGAGTCGCCGTCAAAGTAAACAGCTTTCATCGAAACAAGGTCTACGACTCCTTCCAGCTTGTCTTCCAGTCCTATCGGTATCTGAATCGGTACCGCGTTGAGGTTTAGCTTTTCGCGGAGCTGCAAGCAGACTTTGAACGGGTTCGCGCCAGTGCGGTCGCACTTGTTTACGAACGCGATACGCGGGACATGGTAGCGTTTAAGCTGCCTGTCAACGGTAATGGACTGAGACTGAACGCCGCCGACCGCGCAAAGCACTAGAATAGCGCCGTCCAGCACCCGCAGAGAACGCTCGACTTCAATCGTAAAGTCAACGTGACCGGGGGTATCTATCAAATTGATCGTGTGATCTTTCCATGTAACCTGTGTCGCGGCGCTCTGAATAGTGATCCCGCGCTCCCGCTCCAACTCCATGTGATCCATCGTAGCGCCCACACCGTCCTTTCCGCGAACCTCGTGTATAGCATGGATCTTGTCGCAATAAAACAGGATGCGCTCGCTTAAGGTAGTCTTGCCAGAGTCTATATGCGCGCTAATCCCGATATTCCGCATCTTTTTTATATCGATGCCCATTAAAAAACACTCCTAAACAGTAAATTGTATAAAATCCTGCCAAAAATACAAGCAAATTTCAAGCCCGGCCGCCAGCGGCTTTAAAGCCCGCTCCGCGGTAGCATACCCCAGAGGCTTTAACATACGCGGGTATGTCAGGTGTTGTCAGTGAATTTTTCCAGGTATTCAATCCTCATTTCTCATTCTTCATTATGAAGGGGGGTGCTATTTCCATACCGTTCGGCACATAGCCCCCCCTCCCCCCTACTTCCATCCCCACCAACACCGGCTGGAGTTTGCGCCGCAAACTCCGGAAATAACCGGCGCAGCCGGTTATTCCGCCCCACCAACACCGCTACGCGGTAGCATACCCCAGAGACGGCCTCATTTCTCATTCTTCATTAAGAAGGGGGACGCTGTTTTCCATGCCGTTCGGCAGACAAGATAATGCTTGGAGTTTGCGGTAAGCGGCGCGTAGCGCGGCGGCGCAAACTCCGGAAATAACCGGCGCAGCCGGTTATTCCGCTACCCGCTCTCATCTGGGAACTCTATCCACACGCTAGACAGTGTGTCCAACACACGCTAGACAGTGTGTCTCACACACTCTAGACAGTGTGTCCAACACACGCTAGACAGTGTGTCTCACACACTCTAGACAGTGTGCCTCACACACTCTAGACAGTGTGTCTCACACACTCTAGACAGTGTGCCTCATACACGTACAGCTCACACCGTTCCACGGCAGACCCCACGTATGACGGAAGTTTAGGCGGGTGAATAACCGGCTACGCCGGTTATTCACGGTGTTGGTGGGGTGACGGATTGGGGGGTAGCGGAATACCGCGCTTGCGCTGTTATCGGGCGGCGCTAAAAACTTATTCTAAACAGCGGCCTGGTCCAGCGCTACAGCCTGCGGCATTTTTTGCCTAAACGCGCTCAATGTTTCGCGCGCTGTTATCGGGCTGGGGGGGCGCGACAGGCAGGCGGCTATATGCCGGTAACAGCATGGAAATAGCGCCCCCCTTATTAATGAATCAGTGCTTCTGTAGATATGCAAAAATCCCGGTTTATAGGCCGCTAACATGCGACTAAATCGTCATCCGGGGACAGCCTGTCGCGCGCGCCGCCTTCGTCTCTTTTCAGTTCAATCTGACCGAGTAGATTCTTCCAGTCCGATCCGGCGTTCTGCTCAAGAACCGCGAGCAGATCGACAAAAGATGTTATCGTTGTCCCCGGAGTCCTGAAATACTCATCACCGAGCCGTTTGGCGCAGTGTTTCATAAATGCTTCAATCGCGCTCTGCGGGAGCAGCGTCTTTTTTTCATCGCCGTAAGCGTAGACCAGGCGTATCTTGTCCAGCAAAACATAAAAGTCTTCCTGGCTGAGGCTGGAAAGCCGTATCACGGGGCCGCTGAAATCGACAAGGCCGTGCTGTTTGGCAAAGGCATTTTCACCCAGCCTGCGCCGCAGCGCGTCATAGCTGAACATACCGCGCCGTGTATCAAGCTGAAATTCCGGTGTACCGCCCAGCACAAAACCCAGTCCGCCCGCGCTGCCCTGCAACGTGTCGTTCACGATTCGCAGTATCTGTTCATAGTTGGAACTGCGGGCTTTTTGGTTTGATAGCTTGTAGATATTGACCATCTCGTCAAGGCAGACTATGAAACCTGAATAACCGGCAAGCCGTACAAAGCGGGCAAACAGTTTAAGCTGATCGTACCATGTTGAGTCGTCAATTATTGTACGCACGCCGAGCGCTTTGCGGGCGTCCGTCTTTGTGGTAAATTCTCCGCGCAGCCAGCGCACCGCATCCTGCTTGCGCGTATCGTCTCCCTTGTCGTACGCTTCCCGGTAGGCGTTTATAACTTCGGCAAAATCGTAGCCGTTCACAAGTTCTGTAAGCTTGGCAAGCTTGTTCTGTATAACGGCGGAAACCGTTTCATTTGTATCTTTTGCCTCGCTATACGCCGTCTGAATAAAACGTTCAACAACATTTGTCATCGCGCCGCCTTCCGGCTTTGTCCGTGTCGAAAGATTCCGCATCAATTCCATGTAAAGCGCCTTCGCGTAGCCGCCCGTAGCGTGCAGCCGTTTGTCCGGCGTCAGATCCGCGTTGGCGCAGACTATGCCTTTTTCCATCGCGATGGAACGGACAAGATTGAGGAAAAAAGTTTTTCCCGATCCGTATTCGCCTATCACAAAGCGTATCGAAGAACCGCCGTCAATTATGCGGTCAATATCCTGAATCAACGCCTCGATTTCGAGTTTCCGCCCTACCTGTATCAAATGCTGCGCGGTCCGCGGAACCACGCCTGCCCGCAAAGACTGTATTACCGCGTCCCTGTCTTTTAATCTGATCGTTTCCGCCATTTTACAATTTCTCCGTCATCATTCCGGCAATATCCATATTTACCGTGATAGTTTCATCGCCTTCCATAAGCGCTTCGTCAAATTCATTATAAGCGGCTTCGTTTACTATTTCCATAAAGCCGTCAAGCATCAGCCCATTCCGCTTTGCATCTTCCATCAATTCATCACGAGGCCATTCGGCGCGCGAAATTACGGTTTTCAGGAACAGCGTCTGCGCCTCGTCAAAACCAAAATAATTGCCGGGTGTTTCTTTTGAATCCGTTTTCGGCCCGGCGTTTTCTTCCGTTTCGTCATCTTTGAAAATATCCGAAAGCAGATTATAAACATGATCGCTGTCTTTCCGCAGCTGCTTGATCTTGTTTTTGTCAAGATGGACGGCGGCGCTTTTTGCCGCGTCATTTTTTGCCGCAGTCGAAGCGCCGCCGCTGTGCAGATCGTTGTACAAATCTTTTTCTGAAAGTCCAAAACCCTTGTACATTTTTTCGATAACAGATACAGCCTCATAATCGGCGCTACGGTCTTTGAGGATTTCTTCCTGAATGTACTTTATGACACTTTTCTTGTCGGTTACGGACAACTTTTTCAGCCGGTTAACGCATTGCTGAAAAGGCGGCGGGTCCTGCACCATCAAATAAATATAAGGCGAAAGGCGCTCGAAAAAGTATTCGTCCAGTTTTATCGGATAATACAATCTAAATGTTTTTTCCTCCGGTGCGCAGAGCTTGTGTGCGGAAACCGCCAATTCAAGTATCATTCTTGATAATTCATAATTTGCGTTTGAACGGCATTTGGGAATTTTGTTTTTCAATATATGAAACAAAAATTTATCGTTGATCAGGCCGGGAAACGATATAATATCAGGTTCCATCGCTATGTTTTCGGTTTCAAGCGCACAGGCAAGATCCATCAAAGAATATTTTGAAAACGGAACCGTCTTGAAAAATAAATTTTTCAGCTCATGCAGTTCCATAAAATATTTTTTGTTGTTATTCAGTCTTTTTTTTAAAATTTTAAACGCCTCCGCTTCACCGCCTGCCCAAAGTACCGGCGGCAGCGCCAGCGATATTTCAGCGGCGGCGGTATCGTGTTTCGCCAGCCGGCGCGCATAAAACTCAAGCTCATTCCCGCAACGCGCCGCAATCTCTTCCAGCTTGTTTATATGGGCCGCCTCACCAAAAATGAAAGCTATACGGTACGCTTTTAGTAACGGCGCTTTATCCAATTCAGGACACTTCGGCTCGTAACAAAATTCCGCCGTTATCGTACCGGATTTTTTTGTTTTTTTTATCAATAACCCTTTTTCATACGTTTCGGTATAGCGTATCATAAAAAGTCTTTTGAATACGTCCATACATTTGACGGCCGTACTGTTCCTGCGCATATCGCCGGAAAGAATATACCAGTAGTATGCAAGTTCGGAGTTCACCACCGCGCCGTCTTCCGCGCATTGGGATAGAGCCGTGTTGATATACGCCGAAAAAACATTAAAGCTGTCATCATACCTTTTACATTCAAAATACGGAAACGGAATGCTGTACAGCGGATGATCCCCGCATTCAATTTCAAGACAGGCAAGAAAGTTTGAATAAGCAAAATTGATCCGCGTACTTCTACCGCCGTACAGCGTGAGGATGCGCCGTACTTCGTCCCGTATCTGTAGGAGTTCCTGTGGTTTTACAAGGCCGCGAAGACCGTCAATAAATATCCGCCGCTCCAGTCCGTACAAAAAAAGCATGGCAAACCACTCGTGCGTATTTTTGTCAATTCTGCCGCCGCTGTGCCATAGAACATACTTGCGCCGCTGGATTCCTGTTAACTCGGCGTAATCAACCGCGCCGGGTATCATGCTCTGCTTTGGATCAAGCTTCTTTTTTTTGGGAATGGAAATATTGGGATTTATCAGTGAAGCAAAATTACGCGCGTCATCACGCTCTGACGGCAGGCTCGTACCAAAATAAAAAAATCCCGCCGTGATTTTGTAGTTTCCAAATACTATTTTTTCTCCGGGCAGTACCCAGCGGGCGTCCGAGGCCCTGGGCGGGGGAATCTTGAACAGCTTCGGGTTGTTAATGTCAACCAAATTCAGGTGCTTAAACGTTTGATTGTACTTTTTTAGCTGCTCCCGCTCGAATTTCCCGGCATTTTCGGAAAAATCATCATCCATCAGCTCTTCAAACAAAAACATATTTTTAAAGTCAAAAGGATTTTTTTTCAAGCCGTCCCCTCATTTAATGATACGTGTTTCTTTAAACTTTAGCTGAAACCCCTGTAGTTTTCAATACACAAGCCCGGGGGCGGCTAACAGCCTGTTGTACCTGGCGGATTTTTCGCGCAGACATACAAAAACCCCGATTTATGGGCCAATATCGTAGTGCCGCGCAATACTTGGGCAGTTTGCAAGGTAAGAAATCGGCTAAAAGCCGATTTTTGAAGGTGTTATACACGAAGTACAGCAGGCGGCTAGTATCCTGACAGCAATATAAATGCCGGTTTTCCTGTGCGGGGAACCTATTCAGGATACGAAGCTCCGCGCAAGGGATAGAAGCGGAATGAGCATTGCCGTAAGCGCGGCTTGCCGCGCGTAAAGCGGCAATGCTTATTATAGCGGATAGCCCGGTCGCCGCCCGGCGGCGATGCGCCCATATTAAAAATTATCTGTTGGCGGATTTTTTGATGAAAAAAGTTGTTGTTACCGGGGTGGAGGTGATTTCGCCCATCGTTAAATCTGTTGATGAATTTTACGCCGGTTTGGAACTTATAAACCCAGGTTTGGAACTTAGGGCAACACTGATTTATTAATAAGGGGGGGCGCTATTTCCATGCCGTTACCGGCATATAGCCGCCTTCTCGTCGCGCCCCCCTCGCTCCATAACCGCAAATTTATTGCGTGGAGTTTGCGGCGCAAACTCCGAAAATAACCGCGCAAGCGGTTATTACGCTGCCCCCCAATCAGGGGCCTCATTTAATCAGCGTTGCCCTAAGAAAGCACTGATTTATGCGGATGCCTTCCCGCATTCCCGTGAATAGCCGCCCTGTGTTTTACCGTGCAAACCCTTGCCTATCGCACCCTTAATAACCGCCAGTCGGACCAGCTCTTTCGTGCTCATCATATACTTCATTCTACTACTATATCCGAGGATGTGAACTTATCACTTGTTAGCGACAGCCTGCGGCAAAACTATTGACGGCCAATGCGAATTAGACTATACCTTCTGTAAACACCGCAACAAAGACAGGGGCTTGCCTCATAGTCAAAAACATCCATTCAACCCTGCCTTAGCTGGGATTACACACGGTTTTTAAAATACTTTTTTAGGAGGTCCCCATGCGAAAGAAACAGGCATTTGGACGGATATACCGCTTAATTGCCGTATGTTACCATCCCGTCACGCGTA
>JAITAE010000301.1 GCA_031284295.1 Spirochaetaceae bacterium | reverse complement strand
GTCCTAGCCTAGTACCGGAAATCGTCCTAGCGTAGTACCAGAATCCGTCCTAGCGTAGTACCGGAAATCGTCCTACGCTAGTACCAGAATCTGTCCTAGCGTAGTACCGGAAATCGTCCTAGCCTAGTACCGGAAATCGTCCTAGCCTAGTACTGGAAATCGTCCTAGCGTAGTACCGGAATCCGTCCTACCCTAGTACCGGAAATCGTCCTAGCATAGTACCGCAAATCGTCCTAGCGTAGTACCGGAAACAGTCCTAGCGTAGTACCGGAAACAGTCCTAGCGTAGTACCGGAAATCGTCCTAGCGTAGTACCGGAATCCGTCCTAGCTAGTACCAGAATCCGTCCTACGCTAGTACCCTGATTTGCCTAGGGCAACGCTGATTAAATGGGGCGGCGGTTGGTAGGCGGCGGATTGGGGGCGCTAAAAACTTATTCTAAACAGCGGCCTGGTCCCGCGCCACAGCCGGTCGCTTTTTCGCCTGTACGCGCTCAATGTTTCGCGCGCCGTTATCGGGCTGGGGGTAGCGGAAGACCCGCGTAGCGGGGCTGTAGCGAGGGGGGCGCGGCGATGATGCGGCTATATGCCGGTAACGGCATGGAAAACAGCGCCCCCCTTTTTAATAATCAGCGTTGCCTTAGCTGCCGCGGTCTATCGATATGGAATTTGACACATACAGTAAAAATATGGAGGCGGCCCGGCGCTTTTTACCGGGTGTCGAGCGGAAAATTGCGGAGGCGGAGGCGGGGCCGGACCTGGTTTTGGAGAAGGCCGCTGACGGCTGCCCCACGGCGCGGCTTGACGGACGGTATCTACATTCGGCCCGGAATCCGTCGCGCGAGGCGGAGAGGCTTGTTTTGGCCGCGGCCGGCGGTGATTGTCGCGGAGAAAACCGCGCCTTCCTGCTGCTCGGCTTTGGGCTTGGCTATGCGGCGGAGGCCGCGGCGGCTCTTGCCCCGAATTCGGTCATCATAGCGGTAGAAAAAAGGATCGATGTCCTGCGCGCCGCCTTTGAGACCCGCGATCTGACGGACATTCTTGACAAAAATATTATCTTTGTTTTGGGCGATGAACCCGGCGTCATTAACGAGGCGCTCCGCCTCAATCCTAAACTCAATCCCCAAAAATTGTCGCTTATAAGGAATCCGGCCCTGACCACGGCGGACGCCGCGTTTTACCGTGAACTGGAACGGCATATCGAAAATTGGCGGACGAAAGAGGCGGTGAACGAAGCGACGTTACGCCGCTTCGGGAAACGCTGGGTAAAGAATCAGGCGGCAAACCTGTGGGCGATACGCGACCTGCCGGGCATTAATCTTTTGGCGGGACGTTTTGACTTTCCCGTGCTGCTTTTGGCGGCTGGCCCCACGCTGAACGGGCTTTGCGGCAGATGCGCGGCCCTCGCGGACCGCTGCATCGTTGTCGCGGTAGATACGGCACTGCGATTCCTCAAACGCGAAGGCGTTAAGCCCGATTTTGTCGTTTCCGTTGACCCGCAGTTCTGGAACACACTCCACCTGTACCGCTGCCTGCCGGAGGAAAGCGTGCTGATATTGGAAGCCGCCGTGTATCCCAGCGTGCCGCGAAACAGGCTGAATCCGGGACGCGCGGCGGGGATGGCCGGGCCTTCCTTTCTCTGCGGTTCTATCTATCCTATGAGCGGTTTTATCGAGGCAAGGGTAGATGTGAAGGGATGGCTCGGCGCGGGAGGCTCGGTAGCCAGTACCGCGTGGGACTTTGCGTCCTCACTCGTCCCAGGCGGCGCAGTCCGTCCAATCTTCATAGCGGGGCTCGATCTCGCCTTCCCCGGCTTCGCGACGCACTACAAAGGCGCACTATTCGAGGAACGCGCCCTTGCGGAAGCGGGGCGTTTCACGCCCGCCGAAACCCGCTCTTTCCACGCATTGCGGGACGGCGCGCCTTTTTTCGCGGCGGCGGCGGACGGGGCTCCCGTCTTAACGGATAAACGCCTAAATCTGTACGCCTCGTGGTTTGAAAACCGGCTGAAATCACCGGGAAATTGCGACAGCCTCAGGCTTTCCGGAGAGGGCCTGGCGATAAAGGGGATGAAAACGGCCTGTATCGAAGATGTTTTGGCGCTGCCACCCTGCCGCGCCCTGATCTCGGACCGGATTGAACAGGTTTTGAGCGAAATTCTTCAAAAATGGAACTCCAAAACCCAGCGTAACACACGCGAGGCCCGCTACAAGGTGGCCCGCGCCGCCCTCACCGGCGGTCTTGCGGCGGCGCTGGACACGGCGCGGTCCGTAATGCCGGACATAGCCGCGCTCAAACATTCCGGGAACCGGGAAGCGGCGCTGAAAAGGATAAACGCGGCAAAAAACGCGCTGCTAAAAAGTGATGTCAAGTCTATAGCGGGTTTCCCGCATTTTAGGTCAAGGGACGAGTGGCAGGCTGAAAGTACGGACGGGCGGAGGCCGCTTACCGAAGATGCATACAAAGAATTGATTGACTGTATTGATTTTACGTTGTCCGCGCTGAAACGGCCTTAACCGGCCGGCGCGGCGGCCCGGCGCAGCTTTTCACGGACAACGCGGGCGGCGGCATCCTCCAGGCGGGCGCGGGGCAGCCTGCCGCCCGCCAGCGCGGCGAGTATCGCGTCGTGGATGCTTACAAGGTTACGCGGCCAGGCCATCACCATGTCCGCGCCGGCGGCAAGCGCCGCCACCGATTTTTCCGCCGTGTCGTAGCCGCCCGAAACCGCGCCCATAGAAAAGTCGTCCGCAAGAATTATGCCGTTAAGCCTGAGTTCGCCGCGCAGCTTTTCGCCCATCACTACTTGGGACAGGCTGGCGTTTTGAGCGGCGTCCCAGGCCGGGACCACTACGTGCGATACCATCACGGCGGCTGGCGGCGGCCCGCCGCCAGCCGCCGTAATCAGCACGGCAAACGGCGCAACCGCTTCTTGCAGCGCCACGGCGTCAATGGACATAAGCGGGGCTTCCAAATGCGGGTCCGCGCCTGAGTTTCCGGGAAAATGCTTAAGGACGCAGGCTATGCCGGCGGCCTTCATGCCGCGCATGAAGGCCGCCGCCGCCGCCGTCGTAAAGTCAGGATCGGGGCCGTAGGATCGCGCGCCCAGAAAGGCCTTGTTTTCGTCCGTCAGAACCTCGGCGAGCGGCGCAAGGTTCATCGTTATGCCGAGCGCGGCGATCTCGTTTGCCGATCTTGCCGCGTCGGCCTCTACAGCAAGCAGCGCCGCTTCCCGCCCGTCCCGTTCCGCCAGCTCAAAGTACGAAAGCGGCGCGGGCAGCCGTTCAACGCCGGATGTAAAGCGGTGTACTTCGCCGCCTTCGTGGTCAACAGCCATAAAAGGCTCTATCCGTATGTCCGCGCCTGCGGGCCTGTAACCCGCTTCCGTCAGGATTTCATCAATCATGCGCCGTATAGCTTCGGCATCCGTGTCAAGGTTTTTTCTGAACAGCATCACCGCGCCGGCGGGGACGCGGCGCAGCCTTTCTTTTTCGCCGCCGCTCACCGCGCCGCAAGCGTCTACGCCGGCCATTATCACCTGGGCCGCCAACTGTTCATCCGTCATCAGGCTGACGAGCGCCGCCGCTTCCTCCAGCAACGCCGCCTCCGCGCCTGATGCGGCTTCTTCCTCCGCCGGGACGGCGAGGAAGGGTTCCGGCGTCTTTTTCACGCAAGTGTTGAACAGAACGGCGGCCCCCAGAACGAGGGCATGTATTTTGAACATTGAAATTTTCAAGATTGAAGCGCCGGAAGATGCCGCCGGACCAGTAGTGGGGGTAATGGAGCAGACCGGAGCGAACGATTAGTGAGTGAGGACTGCGGAATTAGGGGGAGCAGCCCGCCTGGGCAGGCGGCATGTTGCCGTAAAATTTCCTCGCCCACGCACAGCCGCTCCCCCTCATACCGTACAGTCTTTGCCTAAACGCGCCTCAGACAAGAAGCCGGATCACTATGACTAGTAACAGCAAAACCAAAGCCGCGACAGTTACGATGAGAATGATGCCTGAGAATTTCCAGTACGCTTTGATATTTCCCAGCGCGGCTTCCAGATCGCCGGAGCCGCCGCCTGCTTTCAGCGCGCTGATCTTTCTGCCGGCAAGAACAAGAAGCCTTGACGGGAAAAAATACAGCACGGCAATAGCAATATATAGCAGGCCCGGCACAGTCCTAGAAACAAAATAGTACGACGAATTCCAGCTGGAAAACAGCATGACGATACCGGCAACCAGCATTATTCCACACATGACAAAACCCACGATCCCAGTTAACGACATCCACGGGCCTGACACTTTAATGTATGAGAACGCCTCTTCCGTAAGCGCCGGCGGCAGGACCGGCGTTTCCAAGCCCTGTCCGCCGCTTTCCGTCCCCTGTACGCTGGTTTCCGTCCCCTGTACGCCGCTTTCCGGCCCTTGTACGCCGCTTTCCGGCCCTTGTCCGCTGGTTTCCGGCCCCTCCTGAGCCATTATTTGCACCTTGCAAGCGTAACGGCGGCGGTTACAACGATGTCATCGACTGAGCAGCCGCGTGAAAGGTCGCTGATCGGCTTGGCAAAACCTTGCAGGAAGGGACCGAAGGCCTCGGCCTTGCCCAGCCTCTGCACAAGTTTGTAGCCTATGTTGCCCGCGCCCAAGTCCGGGAACACGAGCGTGTTTACCTTGCCGCGTACCGGGCTGCCGGGCGCTTTCTTGTCCGTTACGGACGGCACGAGCGCGGCGTCCGCCTGTAGTTCGCCGTCAAACAGGAAGCCGGGCTTCTTGCCTTTGAGTATCTCCGTGGCCTGCTGTACCTTGGTAACGTTTGGATGGGAGGCGGAGCCTTTTGTCGAGAACGACATCAACGCCACGACCGGCTCTACGTCAAGGAATTCACGGCAGGACTGAGCGGCGCTCTCCGCGATGTCCGCCAATTGTTCCGCGCTCGGGTCCGGCAGAACGGCGCAGTCCGAGAATATAAGCCCGCCTTCCGCGCCCCAGCTCTTGTCCGGCACCGTCATTACAAAGCACGAAGACGCCGTTTTTGAACCCTTCTGCGTGCCGATTATCGCGAGCCCCGCCCGCAGCACATCGGCAGTTGAACTTTCCGCGCCGGCAACCATCGCGTCCGCATCGCCTAGGTGTACCATCATGGCCCCCCAGCGAAGGAAGTGCTGTATATCGATCTTTGCCTTGTCCTCCGTTATCGGATTGCTTACCGCCTTGCCCTTCGCCTTGTTCGCCTCTTCCTTCGCGTGAAGTATATCGTAGTAAGCCTTCGCGTACCTGCCGAGTTCCGGCGAGACGGCGGGATCAACTATCTTTATGCCGTCCAGCTTGACGCCTTCCTTGCTTGCGACGCCCGCTATCGCGTCTTTCGCGCCTACCAGGGTAACTTCAGACGCAAGTTTACCATCAACCAAGAGCCGGGCGGCCTTTACCGTGCGCGGCTCGTGCCCTTCCGCCAAAACCAGTTTCTTTTGCAGTTTTAGCGACTTTTCCTTCATCTTCTGAACAAAATCCATACAATCCTCCAAAAATAATTTTTCCCCTCCCTTATGTCCGGTACCAGGACCGGCTCAATTCAGTATACAGCCGCCGCCGCCTTCACACAAGACTTTCTCCCCGCCAGCGCCCGCCAGCGGGTTTAAAGTCCGCTACGCGGCCCGCCAGCGGGTTTAAGGTCCGCTACGCGGTAGCATGCCGCCAGCCCCTTTAAAGTCCGCAGGTATGTCAGTTGTTGTCCCGGTTATTTGCTAGATATTCATTCTTCACACTTCACCCTTCACCCTTCACTCTTCATTCTTCACCCTTCACTCTTCACTCTTCATTCTCTTCATTTCATGAGGAAGCGGTGAAGTATATAGGCAATCTGGGCGGTCCAATACGTGCCTCAAGCGACGGTCCGCCTGGTCTAAAAACAATTTGGCTGAGTCTACAGAAATTCTACACCCTCTACAACTATAGGGAAATGTTCGATTTTATGGGTCAAGTTTAGTACCAGGACGAGCAGGGCTGGCAGGCGGAGACAGGACTTTCGCTGGGTAGCTTCCTTACCGTTGTGGAAAACGCCTCAGGCGGCATCCGCAAAGGACGCTTCGACATCTTTGCCGCGCAGGGCTGGGCCTCCACTGCGGGCCACACGGAACATTCCGCCGCCTACCAGCAGAGCTACTACCTGAACGGCGGTTTTTGGATAAACCCAAACTGGGAACTGCGACTGCTGGCCAACTACGTGAACGCCCGCTCCGAGCGCCCTCGCAGCGAGGACGATGCCCCTGCCAAGGTACTCCCCAGCTTCAAGACGGACAGCTTTTTGAGTACCTTCACCGCCAACAATGCCTTTGACAAGGCGGAAGGCTACGCCAAACTGTACTACAGCGGCACATACTTTTACTGGCTGGACGAACACGACAACGCGCCCTCCTCGTCCCCAAACTATTCCCAGCAGGCACTCAACATGACGGGCCTCCGCGTAAAAGAGACCCTGCGGCCCTGGGAGGGCGGCAGGGTTATAGCGGGCGGCGACTTCGACCTGACCATGACCAGCAACCTCGACTACAACGACATATCCCCAATACTGGCGTCCTTCCCGAATATGTTCTTGTTCTCGCCCTACCTGGCCGGCAGCCACACCTTCAACTTCGGCAAATGGGGGGAATTCTACCTCGCACCGCAGGCGGGGCTGCGCGGTTACGTCCATACCCTGTGGGCTGACGCGCTGGCCCCACAGGTAGGCTTGTTGGCCGTACGCCTCTAACTGCTACCCCAGTACGCCTCCGACTGCTATCCCGGCACGCCTCCAACTGCTACCCCGGTACGCCTCCGACTGCTATCCCGGCACGCCTCCAACTGCTACCCCGGTACGCCTCCGACTGCTACCCCGGTACGCCTCCGACTGCTACCCCGGTACGCCTCCGACTGCTACCCCGGCACGGCTCCGACTGCTACCCCGGCACGGCTCCAACTGCTACCCCGGTACGCTTCCGACTGCTACCCCGGTACGCCTCCAACTGCTACCCCGGTACGCCTCCGACTGCTACCCCGGCACGCCTCCAACTGCTACCCCGATACGGCTCCGATGTCCACCCCGGCACGCCTCCGACTGCTACCCCGGCACGCCTCCAACTGCTACCCCGGTACGCCTCCGGTGGCTACCCCGACACGGCTCCGGTGGCTACCCCGTCCCGGCTCCGGTCTCTACCCCGTCCCGGCTCCATTCTATACCCTGGGACAGCTCCGATACCTACCCTGAGACGGCTCCGGCGACTACCCCGTCCCGGCTCCGGCGACTACCCCGGCACGGCTCCGATCTCTACCCTGGTGCGGCTCCGGTGGCTACCCCGGCATGTGTCAACAGGCTGAAACGTGTCGGGTCAGAGTGTCGGCATAGCCTATATCTGAAATATGTCCCGAACCGTCAAACCCTGCGAATGCTTATCCATCGAAAGCTGTTGCGCAAGGGTTTAAAACGCGCTTACACTCCCTTTCGAAGGCAACGCGGACACTTCCACTTAACGGGAAAATGGTGTATGCTTTTTTAAAACCACCAAAAACAGAGGTATGATTATGAAGAAAGGATATTTTTCTGTAGCGGCCGAAACGTTGCCCGAAAAACCGGACATACATCTTTTTCTTGTGTTTGACAACGATGTCAGCTTGATACGCGTTGATCTGGAGTTCGACCCCGATGTCTATTATATTAATGACGAGCGGCTGGACGACCAGAAGCGCTGGAAGAACCCGGACGCTTTTTTCGATATGTTCTTGAAGGACATCAGCGTGGCGGGGAAGAAGGGGAAGCGGATCATAGTGGTTCACTATAACCCAATGGTGGCCCAGTGTGTGCGGGAGTTCTTCAAATTCTTTGAACAGGAAAAGCGCATTCAGTGGCACGCCCTCTCTTTTTTCCATGATGACGCGGGCACAAAATTGCTGGGGCTTAACTGGAGAGATGTGCTCCTGCAAAAATTCTACGAAATAGATAGCATGAACCACTACCCCTGGATCAAAAAGCTGGAGGTGGAACCGGACAAAAGCCTTGACCACCGGACTCTCCTGCAAATGGTGCTCGACGAGGAAGAGTTCGAAATTCTGGACAACGAGGACGAAGTGCTCTACATCCGCATAGATAACGATAAGCCTCCGCAGGTTACCTGGAAGGTGTTAGACAAAAAGCGGGAGAAACTGCCTGACCCGGATGGCCATGAGCCGCCGGTGTAAATTGTGTGATAACGGGGCTCGGCGCGGCGGCGCGGCGAGCCCTTTTTAATTGTGATTGCCTGATTATCTTTCTATGGAAACACTGATATACAAATGAATTAACAAGTGATTGCCGGGCGCGGGGGTAGGGTAGGGTGGAAGCCGGGGACAGCCCCTGTTGAGAGTAAGGCGGTTGTGCCGGACGCCGGGGTTTGGACGTTGGGTACAGACCTCGCTGAAAGGCTTGCCTGAAGGCGTGTCGGCATAGAATAGATAAATTCCAAAACATGACATATCCTCCCTCATCGAGACATTGCCGTAATAGACCTTCCTAAGAATGGACTTGATTTGCGGTATTATAAATTATGATAGAAAAGTTTAAGGGGTGTAATCAGGCGGCGGCCTTTGACGGACGTCATTCCCGGACGCATAGCACGGCTGCCTTTGGGCGAAAATGAACAACCGGCGGTTTAAAAATTACTCGGTTGTATGAAAGTTCTTTTCCCGATATAGTAAATTAAGCGGTTGTATTAATGAAATTCAAAATATTGATTGCGGATGATGAAAAAGGAATACGCGAAGGGCTCGCGGAATCACTTGAGTCCGATGGTTATGATGTGGTGATCGTGGAAGATGGGCAGGCGGCCTGGAAGCGGTTTCAAAAGGGGGACATAGACCTTACAATCATTGATTTGAGAATGCCGGGTATGAACGGCGATGAGCTTCTGAAACATATAAAAGCTGAATCTCTGGCTGTTCCTGTAATTATCCTCACCGGGCACGGAACTGTAAAAGACGCGGTGGAAGCGATGCGTAACGGCGCGTGGGACTTCCTTATAAAGCCTGTTGATATTGACAGGCTGTCGATACTTGTCAAACGCGCGCTCAGCAACAGGGCGCGGCGGCTTGAACGTGAACACCTGGAGGAAGAGCTCGAACGGCGCCGCATAAACAACGCCATAATAGGTACCAGTGAACCGATACGCCGCGTCTTCGATACGGTTGAACGTGTCGCGCCGACCAAGGCTTCGGTCTTAATAACGGGCGAATCGGGTGTGGGCAAGGAATTGATAGCGGACTCGATACACCGGCTGTCGCCGCGCAAAAACAGCCCGTTTATCAAAGTTCATTGCGCCGCCCTTGCTGAAAGTATCCTGGAGAGTGAGCTCTTTGGGCACGAAAAGGGCTCGTTTACCGGCGCGGTGGCGCGAAAGCGCGGCAAGTTTGAACTTGCCAACGGCGGTACGCTTTTTCTTGACGAGATAGGTGAAATCGATCAAAACATACAGATCAAGCTGCTGCGCGTCCTGCAGGAAAAACGGTTTGAACGTGTGGGCGGCGAAGAAACGATAGAGGTTGATATAAGGCTTGTCGCGGCGACTAATAAAGATTTGAAAGAAGAAATTGAAAAAAGAAATTTCCGGGAAGATTTATACTACCGGCTGAATGTTGTTACCATTTTTGTACCGCCCCTGCGTGAACGCAAGGACGATATTCCGTTGTTAATAAACGCTTTCTCGAAAAAAATTTCGGAAGAAAACAACAAGCCGATCGAAGGTGTAGACGAAAAGGCGCGCTCGTGCCTGTTTAACTACGACTGGCCGGGCAATGTCCGCGAACTGCGGAACTGCATTGAAAGCGCCGTAGTCATGTGCAAGGGCCGTTTTATCACCGAGGAGGATCTGCCGCCGACCATACGCAGCGCTACTGAAGACGGCTGGATACGGATACCGTCAGGCACGCCCCTCGACAAGGCGGAAGAAATAATAATCCGTGAAACACTGGCGGCGCAGAAAGGCAACAAGAGCGAGACAGCCAGAGTCCTAAGCATAGGCCGCAAGACGCTTCACCGCAAACTGTCCGAGTTTAACAGCGCGGACGATGTCCAAAAACCCGTAACCAGTGAAAGTGAAAGTGAATAGAAAATTACTCGTTGGGTAGGCCGAAAAACCGGTTTGAGTTTTCCCAAAGCGTGGCGGCGGTCTCTTCCAGGGTTAAATTGAGCATTTCCGCCATACACCGCGCCGTCATCGGCAGGAATTTAGGCATATTCCGTTTGCCGCGCTGCTCAGCGGGAACCATGAACGGGCTTTCCGATTCGATCAGTATACGGTCCAGAGGCAGCACGGCGATGGTTTCGTGCAGGTTGCGCGCGTTGCGGTATGTCAGGTTGCCAGCGAACGAGAAGTACAGGTTGATATCCAGGGCCAGAACTTTTTTCGCGTACTCGGCATTTTCAGAGTAGCAATGAAGCACGCCTCCTTTGGGTGGGAGGCGATCGCGCAGAATATCCAGCACGTCGCGGCCCGCGTCACGGTTGTGTATGACGACCGGGTAGTTCAGTTTGGACGCAAGGTCAAGCTGCGTTATGAACAGTTCTATCTGTGATTTTCTGTCGCCGAATTTGTGATAATAGTCCAAACCGATCTCGCCTACCGCGATCACACGCGGCAGGCGCAGGTTTTGCTCGACAGTTTGTAACCAGCTTTTACCTGGGTTCTGCACCTCGGATGGGGAAACGCCCGACGCGTGGTAAACGTTTACCGCCGATTTCAGGCTGTCGTAGACCTTTGCAAAATCATGCAGGTTGTTACAGATCGAAACAATTCTTGAAACACCTACCTGGCGCGCTTCCTGTGTTACCAGCAGTTGTTCGATGGGATCGTCAAATATCAAACCTATGTGGGCGTGAGTATCAAAAAATTGCATGATTTTATCCAAAAAACCTGATAAGGCCCCGCAACAAATAAAAAAATCCGCGGGACCCACCGGCCACCTTAAAGCTAAAACTTAGCAAGCAGCCGAAAATGCAATTCTATCATACATGGCAAACTCCGTCAAGGCCTCATTTTGCGGCAGGTTCACTGGGTTTGGTTCTCTGGAAATGACGGCTATCGAAACGCACAACGTAATCGTTGCTTACCGTACTCTCATATTAAAGGCGCAAAATATCCTCTAAATTAACGTTTCCCGGCAGTATATGCGCGTGTCCCGTAGCGGGGCGGGAGAATTTAGCGTTTATCTTAGTCGTATAGGTATCTGTTAAAAACCGCTTGCCTTCCTCAATAGTCGGTATTCCAAGCGCTCCTTAATTCTTTAACCAGTCTGTCCTGGTCAAGCCCGTGATTGCGTTCCACACGCACCTTAGCCTGCGGGCTGTTCGCCGGGATAACCTCAATGCCCGGCTTCTCACACGCTTCCCAAAAATGACTTTTTGGTTTAGTTTATCCCCTTATGTGCTCGTTACTTTTGACTGTACGAATCCGTATGTAATCAGGTGTGCCTGTGCTTGATTATCAGTATACGTTCTATGTAAAATGGAAAACATGAAAGTAATTTATATGTCGATTTTTTGTCTCCTGCTATTTGCCTGCGCGTCGGACCGTAATGTTATACCACAGGATTTAACGCCAGGCAACTTGGTGCAAAAGGCGCAGGAAGAAGCCGATAACAACAATTACAACAGAGCGGCGTTGTTTTATAACGCGATTCTAGAACGGTTTCCTGACGACAGGGCGGCTGTATGCGGCGCTCAGTACGAGATCGCCTTTATTTATTATAAACAAAAAAAATATGACGAAGCGGAACAGGAATTCAACGTCCTGTTGGATCGGTACGGCGATTCCGACGGTGATCTATTGCCGCAAAAGTACTACATACTTTCAAACATAGTACTGGAAAACATAAATAAGGCCCGGCAAAAACAGAAAAAAAAGTGAAAACTACTGAGGCAGAACGATTAGGTCGATTTTTATGTTTTTGTCCAGGACGGCGCTGTATGCCATATCCTTGGTGATTTTTCCACGGGGGCGCGGGTGGGGTGGGGCGTCTCCTATCAGTATTATCAGCCGTTCTCCGGCCTGCCACGGGAATTTTGTCGCGGCTTCGTACAGCGCTTCGTGTACGGCCTCTGGAATATCGCGTCCGCCCGCCACCGTTATACTGTTCAAATTTTTCTGGAAAGTTTTCATGTCGCTTGTAAACGGGACTAGACTTGTAACATATTCGTCAAAATAGTCCCTATACAGCATCATTCCCACCCTAAAACTGCGGAACCGGTCTTTTTGTGCATTTAAAATAAAGACCAGGTCTTTTTTTACCGCTTCGATGTCATTTTTCATGCTTGCCGTCGTGTCTATGCAGAATACCAAATCAAGGTTGATCCCACGTTTCTTGTCCAGTATGTCCGCTACCGTCTTTGCAATATTTTCAGGTCCAGGAGAACGGTAAAGCGCGCCATCCGCAACATTTGCTATTTCCTGATAAGCATCGACGGCGTCTTTCATGTAACTGTCGTCCGGCAACCCCACAAGTTCTTCCTGGTTGATACGTAGCAAAAACGGATTGTCTTTGAATCCGCCACGGTAGTCACCATAGGGCAGTTCAAAGGCTCTAATATTGAGGTAGGTGCCATCCCCAACATATACTTCACCGTGCCTGCTCCAGTCATAGCCGAAATTCAGCAGGTATGGGATATAGATATGAAAAACTTCCCCCAATTCGGCAATATATTCAGGGGTAGAATCTATCAGCGACCAGATGTTGTCTGTTTTTGGGATGAAGATGCCGTCAATGATTCTGTACTCGTTACCGTTTACCGGATTCCAGTTGGGTGCGCGGTAAGCGTAATTATCCTCCTGTAGACTCGGATCCCTTGTAGTTTCTGTAAGTAAAACGGACGCGATGCCCGGTTTTTTTCGTATATAAAGATGGAAACCGCCGTCCGCACCCTGTGACACCCAAAGGTCGTTATCAAGAATCGCAAGGTCCTGAGCGCCCGCGTTAAACGCGATAAAAAACATGAGTGCGAAAAAGAGTTTACACCTCATACCCTCAATATCGGCATATTTTTAGAGTCTATGAGAATTTCCGCGCGGTCGTGTACGGCTGACAAATGAAAGGAGGTCAACATAACTACATATAATCTATATTCTGTCTACTTATTTGCGATTGCGGCCTGTTCCCCGCGTGTACCAGCGCAAGCCACAGTTTAATTTGCCATAAACATAAAACCGGATTGGGACGGCCTGCGCAGGAGTCTTTCGCGCCGCTTTAACAGATCAGTTTTTAATGAGATATTTGTGTACGTGGATGACAAGGCTCTTTCCGTATAAAATAGCGCAAGTTCGGCATCTTTAAGCCGCCATTCACTGTCGATCGCGAGGGCCCTGTCCGCTACGGCGGACAGGGCTGTATCTTTTCTTTCCGCGAGGCGGCCAAGGATATGGCGCGCTTCGCGGTACCGTTTGTTTCGCAGCAAGTCTTTTCCCAACAGAAACGCGGCCAGAGGCGCGCCGCTCCGGGCGGCTTTTTCCAGCAAAGCATTTTCGGTTTCAAGCAATTCGCCAGACGGATTGCCGCGGCGGGTACGCCTGTATTTGCGGATACGCAGGGCAAGCGTTTCGGCATCGGCGCCGTATTTTTCGACGTAACAAACAGGATCATGCGCTATGGAATTGAACACGCTGAACATCGACGCCAAACCCGCAATATCAAGGATATTGTGTCCGCAGACACCTGAAAGTTCTGAATCTGCATTTGTTTTTAAAAATGAAAACCATATATCGGGGGCCCGGCAGCCCGGTATATCATTTTTACGTTCTATTTTTAAAATACTTTTTTCGATTTCGCTTTGTGAGCATGACGGCAGCGTTTTTTTCCACAAACTTCGCGCTGTATATAGAAGATCGGCGTGATAAAAAACAGGCGGCCGCATACCGTGAATCAAATAACGGTTATTGATTATCTGGCTGTCAAAACTTTTTCCGTTGTAGCTGACAATCACGGGCGGGTCCGTGGAATTTTTCAGGCTGAACATTTGCAAAATTTGCCGCAAGAAACCGGCTTCGCCCGGGTAATCCAGCAACAGGTACTGGTCTATTTTTATCGTGTCATAAACACCGTTTTCAAAACGGCCAAAAGCCGCCAAAAAAGCCACGGTACCCGCGCCGCCTGAAAGCCCCGTTGTTTCCAGGTCAAAAAAGATTAGGTTTTCGGCCTTTAGGGCGGGTACCTTGCCGGCTAGACCAGGTATCATCGCAAACAGTGTTTCCGGAAAAACCGGATCTAGCGGCTCCGACACTGCGGCGGAAACCGTCCGCCGCAGTGTCATAAAGTCCACATCCTTAAAAGAATGTTCCCGCAACAATGAATAGGCGGACGCGGCCCGGCTTGTGTTTTGTTCTATGTTTTCGGAAAACGAGCCTTGCTTTCCTATCGTCCTTATTCTTTTTAATCTGCTGCTCAGGTTCAATTTACACCTCTTTCACCGTCCCCCTACCCTACCCCGCTATCGATCCTGTTTATGGCCGCAACCTTTAGGGAAGCACTGATTATTAAAAAGGGGGGCGCTATTTCCATGCCGTCACCGGCACATAGCCGCATCATCGCCGCGCCCCCCTCGCTACAGCCCCGCTATGCGGGTCTTCCGCTACCCCCCAATCCGCAGCCCCCATTTAATCAGTGCTTCCTTAGGAACACCGGCTGCCTCAGTCCGTCTGATAAAAATATATGATTACAGGGGAAGAATCACGGTTTATAACACGGTTGTTGCTATCTATGTTCGCGTCTGGAACGTATTCAAGGCGGATGCCGCCTAAACCGCCGCCTGAGTCGATGGTGTACAAAAAGTTTACGGGTATGTCGATCCCGTTTATCGACTTGAATCTGAACGTAAAAGCGCCGTTATACCGGGCGGCAAGGTTTGCCGGCAGAAACAGTCGCATCTCTATCCTGCCGCGCCCCAGCGCGGGGGATGGAATCACGGAGGGAATCAGCCTTTCAAAGCCTTCCCACAGAAAATCCTGCTTTTCGTTCAAATAAAGGCGTCCGTAACTGGCGCTCGAAAAGGTCGGCCCCTCAATATACAGCTCGTTGAAAAGCGCCTCGCGCCGTGTTTCTTCCTGCACGATCAGGTCGTCAAGCGAAGTTGGCAGGTTTACGAACTGTACAGTCCTGCGGCTTCCGCCTGACAAGCCGGCCCCGGTATTTCCGTCGTCGGCGTTGAATTGTACGGAAAGATTTGCCGGGGAACGGAGCCTCATTGACAGGGATGAACCCTCAAAATACCATGAAAGGCCGCCATCGGGCCGTATCGCACTGTATGGGAAGGAAATATCGATGTCATTCAGAGAAATTTTGGCGACCCCCGTTTCTTCGCCCGGTAAGAATCCCCAGTGTTTTGAGAAGGTTTCTATGTCGATATTTCCTTCATCCAGCATCACGCCATAAATTTCGGCTACCCAGATTTTGGACAACACGTTTTCGAGTTCCGGGTCGCGCGCTTCTTCAGGTTGTTGCCGGAGGGAATCGGAATTCAGCGGGCCTGTGGTATGATCGAAAAGTTTAAGTCTGTAAGAAAAGCAGTAGCCGCCCGTACCGTCTTCCGTGAGCACTTTGAACCATTCGCCGGGTAGCGGGTCACCAGTGGTGCTGATCGCCGGGTTTCCATCGACAGGTTTTATGATCTTGATCACTTCGCCGACACGGAGTCTGTATACGCGGCGAGCGCCGTTATCGGGAGCGTCACGTATCGGGAGGCCGTCCTGTAAGGTTTCCGCGTAAACAAGCGCGTATTTCGAGAATACCTTGGCCCATTTTTGGGCGGCGCGCCTGCTACCGATAAGTTCCAGTTTTGACAGCGGGATTTCCGTTTTTGTATTTTTACTGTCCGGCATCCTGTATGCGCGCGGAATACCAACAATCCATACCTTTTCTATGTTGGATTTGATGTAAACCTGTAGTACGGTGCCGGAAGGTATGCCTTCTTCCTCCGCAGCCCATAACAGAACTCCCCAACCGGGTCCGGCGCGGCACGAAACATAGCAAAGCGACATAATCACGGTTAGTACCGTTAATGAAAGTTTAAGTTTATACGACACAGTCTAATACTACCAAAAACTATCACCACCCACCAGGCGGTCAGCCGCTTTTTAAATACGCAGGTATGTCAGTTATTGTCCCTTCTATTTGCTAACAGCCCGTTGCGCTTCATGGCAAAATCGGGAGATACCGGGTTCCCTTTCGGGTTTTGAGCGTTTGGAAGACCTGTTGTCCACCGGTAAGCGGACTGTCAGGCCGGATTCACCCCAGCGCCTTCCACTCATACCCGCGAAAGCCGGTATAACCGCTTCATATTATACCCAAGACAAACCAAATCCCATTCCATGTTTACCCAGGGCAACGTCATTTAACTTAGCCGAACAACGCGCGGTAAAGGAAATCGTCGCTGAAGGCAGCCCGGAACATTTTCCTGCGGACGCTGAATCGTTTTCAGCCACGGCGGTCTTTTGCAGGAGGTGCAACGCCGCTTTTCTCATCACATTCAGATTTTCCGCCGCATGGTTCGTCCTCGCCCGGCACCCGTCTTCCCCAAAACACACGTCCAGAAACCAGTGCAGTCCGTTCTCGATTGACCAGTGCCCGCGAATGATCCGTGCCGCTTCTTCCGCATCCAACGCCC
>JAITAE010000266.1 GCA_031284295.1 Spirochaetaceae bacterium | reverse complement strand
GGCGCCTCGTCCCCTGCCGTCCCGCCTCCACGCGGTTTGAACGCGCCCGAATCCTTCCAGAGCGCGTATATTTTGTCCTCGAAGTTCTTTGGATTGTACGCTTTTTCCAGTTCTATTGATTTCAACATGATAAGCCTCGCTACCCCATCTTACACCACCCCACCAGTGGCTTTAAAGCCCGCCCGCCAGCGGGTTTAAAGTCCGCTACGCGGTAGCATACCGTCAGCGGCTTTAAAGTCCGCTCCGCGGTAGCATGCCCGCCAGCCCCACCAGTGGGGTTTTAAATACGCGGGTATGTCAGGTGTTGTCCTTGCGATTAGCTAGGTTCACAGAGCTTCATTCTTCACTTTTCACTTTTCATTTCATTATGAGGGGGGCGCTATTTCCATGCCGTTACCGGCACATAGGGGCCTAATCGTCGCGCCCCCCTTGCGAATGAGGAATGAGGAATGAAGAATGATGTGTTATGTCGCGAAGGCTTTAGCCTGAGTTGGGGCATGCTACCGCGTAGCGGACTTTAAAGCCGCTGGCGGCCTGGTGGGTTGACCTTCATTATTATTATTTTTAAACTGAAACAAAAATCCACTTCTAATTTATCGAGGAAATAACAATGACTGACAAAAAAAAGCTTATGATAGACGGCAATACGGCGGCGGGGCAGGTTGCCCACGCGCTAAGCGAGGTAATCGCGATATATCCGATTACGCCGTCCAGCCCCATGGGGGAAGTTTCCGACGAACTTTCCGCGCAGGGAAAGCGGAATCTGTGGGGGACAATCCCTCAAGTTTACGAAATGCAGAGCGAGGCGGGGGCCGCGGGCGCGGTACACGGCGCGTTGACAACTGGGGCGCTGTCCTCCACGTTTACCGCGTCGCAGGGCCTCCTATTGATGACACCAAATATGTACAAGATAGCGGGCGAGCTTAGCTCCACCGTGTTTCACATAGCGGCGCGCGCCCTTGCCGCGTCCAGCCTGTCTATCTTTGGGGATCATCAGGATGTGATGGCCTGCCGTCAAACCGGCTGGGCCATGCTTTCTTCAAACAGCGTACAGGAGGTAATGGATCTTGCGGTGATCGCGCACGCCTCCACACTGCGCGCCCGCGTGCCCTTCCTTCATTTCTTTGACGGCTTCCGCACCTCGCACGAACTTCAAAAGATTGAAGAAGCCGGTTTCGACGTACTCAGGCAGATGATAGACGACAAGCTTGTACAGGAACATAGGCTGCGCGGCCTTACGCCGGAAAGACCGATGATACGCGGCACGGCGCAGAACCCGGACGTGTACTTTCAGGGACGCGAGGGCGTGAACAAATACTACCTGAAGACACCGGAAATAGTTCAGGCCGAGATGGACAAGTTTGCCAAGCTGACCGGACGCTCGTACCGCCTGTTTGACTACTTCGGAGCGAAAGACGCCGAGCGCGTGATAATCATCATGGGGTCCGGCGCGGAAACCTGCGAGGAAACCGTTGAGTATTTGGAAGGCAAGGGGGAGAAGGTTGGCGTACTAAAAGTGCGCTTGTACCGCCCGTTTGACGCGAAGCTGTTCGTTAAGGCGCTGCCCGCGACTGTTAAATCGATAGCCGTGCTTGACCGCACGAAAGAGCCGGGGTCCCTGGGCGAACCGCTGTACGAGGATGTCGTTTCCGCCTGCGGGATAGTTACCCAGAGCGGGGAAGCCCCGTGGAAATTCAAATTTCCCGTGATAGTCAACGGGCGCTACGGGCTAGGTTCCAAAGAGTTCACCCCCGCGATGGTCAAGGCGGTTTTTGACAACCTGTCCGGCAAACAGAAACGCGGCTTTGTGATCGGTATCAAAGATGACGTGCTGGGAGAAAGCCTTGACTATGACGAAAACTTTACGCTTGCGGAGGAGGGGATGAACGAGGCCATGTTCTACGGGCTCGGCAGCGACGGCACGGTCGGCGCGAACAAGAATTCGATAAAGATAATCGGAGACGCCAAACCGGAACTGAACGCCCAGGCATACTTCGCTTACGATTCGAAAAAATCGGGCGGTTTTACCGTTTCCCACCTGCGTTTCGGGAAAAAGGCGATACGCCGCCCCTACCTTATCACGAAGGCGGACTTCCTTGCCTGCCACAAGTTCAGCTACATGGAAACCTTCGATATGCTTGCCAACGCGAAAGACGGCGGCACCTTCCTGTTGAACAGCCCGTTCAACGCGGCGGAGGTATGGAAGAATATACCTGTCGAGGCGCAGCAGCGTATCATCGACAAGAAACTCAAATTCTATGTGTGTAACGCGGCTGAGATTGCCCGCGCTACCGGCATGGGAAACCGCATCAATACCGTCATGCAGGCCGCCTACTTCAAGATTTCAGGCGTTTTGGCCGAGGCCGAAGCGGTAAAGTACATGAAGAAATTCATCGAAAAGAGTTACGGCAAGAAGGGCGCGGACGTGGTTCAGAGCAACTACAAGACAGTTGACGCGGCGCTGCAAGCGGTTGAGGAAGTGAAATACCCGTCCAAGACTGAAGGCAATATCCACATGAAAAAGCCGTTCGCCACCGCAAGCGACAACTGGATAAAGGATACGCTCGGCGCGATGTCGATTCAGGAGGGCGACAAGCTGCCTGTTTCCAGCATACCGGAAGACGGTACATTCCCGACCGCGACCACCCAGTACGAAAAACGCGCCGTCGCGGAGCGAGTGCCAAGCTGGGACCCCGATGTATGTATACAGTGCGGGAACTGTTCCATAGTATGCTCTCACGCCTGTATCCGCATGAAGAACTTGAGCGAGGCGGAGCTTGGCAAAGCGCCCGCCGGTTTTAAGGCCGCCGCGATAAAGCCGAAAGCGGTCGAAGGCAAGAAGGTTTGCCTTGTGATTTCCGCCGAAGACTGCATGGAGTGCGGCGTCTGCATCAATACCTGTCCTATGTCGAAGGACGCTTCCAAGCCTCAGGCCTTGAGTTGGAAGTCCTACGCCGATGACGCGGCCTATCACGAGGAGCAGGTGAAGGTCTGGGACTTCTTCCAGAACCTGCCGGAAGTTCCCGCCGTGGAGCTTAACCTTGGCACGGTAAAAGGGCTTGCGTTCAAACGGCCCCTATTTGAATTTTCAGGCGCTTGCGGCGGCTGCGGCGAGACGCCTTATGTCAAGATACTGTCCCAGCTTTTCGGCGACCGCGCCGTCATCGCCAACGCGACAGGCTGTTCGTCGATTTACGGCGGCAACCTGCCGACAACGCCTTACGCAAAACGCAACGACGGACGCGGCCCGGCCTGGTCGAACAGCCTGTTCGAAGACGCCGCCGAATTCGGGCTTGGAATGAG
>JAITAE010000251.1 GCA_031284295.1 Spirochaetaceae bacterium | reverse complement strand
GTGTCTGTTACCTTCGTACATTTTGCCGGGATTTCCCAGCAAAACTACGAGCTTTATGGTTTTCATGAAATTTCTGTATAAACCATTCTACCAGCCAGGCGTGGCGCAAGTAAAGGAAGGAAATGCCGAAAAATCATGTGGAAAGATAAACGGACAAATTCAGCGGAAGGTGGAGTATTTTTTCGCAGCGGTGTCTGTCGCGCGGAGGCTCATTACGCAAACTCAACCTCGTAAACAATGCAACGCTTACATGATACCCCGCCGCAAAGTTTGCGGCTTCAGGGCGGGGAGGTTCATTTTGAGAGGAAGCGTTTGTCACCGGAGCGGCGCGTCAGGCCCTGGGTATCCAGAAAATCGAGCATGGCGAGGGAAAGCTTTCTGTTCACACCTATAGCGTCCCGCAAAGCGGCGACAGTTATATCTCCGTCCATCGAAGAAAGAGTTTTGAGGAGCCTGTCCCTTAACTCACGGGAAAACAGTAACTCGCCCTCTATGATCCAGAGTTCCTGCTGTTCCCGCAGATACGCCGCGGCCCTCTTTATGTCGGCATACGGAACGCCCAGCCTGCCTTCCAGCTCCCGCAGCTTCAGAAGGTTGAAACCGGCGGCGGCGGCCTCCCGGCTGATACGTCCAGCAATATCTATCAGCCTGCCGTCCGTAGACGGGCTAAAATCCGCCGCCCGGTAGCAGGTTTTACCCTGCGCGGTGACGGGGGAGATAACATTTCTTGCCGCCATTATACCGGCAAGGTCTTTGAAATCCCCCCCCTTAATCCGGGCGGCGCCGTGAATGCCGTTAATGGACGCGGACAATTTTTCAGCGTCCAGCCCCGCCATTTCGGGATACTTTGCGTGAAACTCATGGAGAATCCGCAGCGCCGAGCGTGTTACCCTGTCGAAAGCTTCATCCGCTATAAAATTACGTGAAGCGCCGAATTCCAAAAGACCGTACCTGGCCGCCTCGCGTGACAGCGCGTCCAGACATTCACCAAAAACATTTTTGTCCATCTGGGACAGCTCAAACAGGCCGGACACAGCCAAGACACCCCTGTCATGGACGAGCGCGGCAAGCAGGGACACGGGATCAAAAGCGGCGGCAAGCCCCTCGACAATCCCGGCCTTGGCCTGACGGTCCGCCCTGCCGCGGGCGGTCTCCGCGTTAGGCAGCATAATCCGTCCTCCGCCTATAGTTACCAGCGGACTGTAAAAACGAATCACAAAGCGCTGCCCCGCCGCGGCAGCTATGCCGGATTCTGTTAAAATCTGCACAGGCCCGCCCTTTCCCGGAAGGATACCCGATTTTTTTTCGCCGCCGTCCATCCTGAGAAGCGCGATTCTGGCGGCCACATCAGCTGTACCGGCGTGGAGACGCACACGCTGCCAGTGGCTTACCGGCTCAACTGACGAGGGCAGCACATCCAGCCACGCGTCTATACACCTGGTGGCGATAAAAGCGCCCTTCGCGCAGAGCACATCCCCCCGTTCCAGCCTGTCATGGGGAAGCGCGGACAGGTTGACGGCAGCCCGCTGGCCGGCCGTCACGGAAAAGATTTTTGCTCCGTGAGTCTGGAGGGAACGGACCTTGGCAGCCGCGCCTGAAGGCATAATAGCTACCTCGTCGCCTTCAGAAACACTGCCCTGGTAGCAGGTTCCGGTTACCACAGTTCCAAAACCTTTTTTGCTGAAAACCCTGTCAATCGGCAGAAAAAACGCGCCCGAACCGGTTCTGGGCGGTATTTTTTCCACGATTTTCTCTATTTCTTCCAGCAGGAGGGAAATCCCCTCTCCCGTTACCGACGAAACCGGTACGAGGGGCGCGCCGTCAAGGCAGGTGCCCCGCGTCAATTCAGCGGCCTCCTCGACCGCCAGCTCCAGGGTTTCATCATCCGCCAAATCCTTTTTGGTCAGCGCCACAAGACCGAATCGGACGCCAAGAATATTGAGAATATCAAGATGTTCCCTGGTTTGTGGCATGACCCCCTCAGTCGCCGCTATTACAAGCATGGCCGCGTCCATACCGGCAGCGCCGGCGGCCATCTGCCTTATAAAACGCTCGTGGCCGGGCACATCAATGATGCTGACGGTCTTGCCGCCCGGCAAATTGAGCGGGGCAAAACCCAGTTCTATCGTTATGCCCCGGCGTTTTTCTTCCTCAAGCCGGTCGCAGTCCACCCCCGTCATAGCGCGGACAAGGGCCGTTTTGCCGTGGTCGATATGCCCGGCCGTCCCGAAAATAAAAGGGTATTCCATCAACCGGCCCCCCCGCCGAGGCATAGCGCGAAGGCGGACGCGATCCGTTTTTCATCACCGGCCAACAGGGTACGCGCGTGCAGTACGACACGGCCTTCGCGGATGGCCGGAATCACCGGAACTGGAGCGGCCCGGAGGCCGGCGGCCAAAACTTCAGCGTCTACGGAAAGGGACCGCAACGCCACGCCGTAACCGGGCAGCGTATCGGTGGGGAAGGCCCCGCCCCCTACCGCGTCTTCCGTCTCCACAACCGAAATCGTGAAATCACCGGCGCTTGAGACTTCCGCGAGGCGCTTCAACATACGGCGCAGCCGTCCGGCTCTTTCTAGCAGAAGCCCTTTGTCCGCCTCTATCATCCTGATTACCGGTATTTCCCGCCGCCTGCCGGAAAGGTAGAGCCGGAGGGTAGCGTCGAAGGCTGCCAGTGTCATCTTGTCCACCCGCAGGGCGCGGAGAAGCTGGTGGCGTTTGATTCTGTCAATGATGCCCTTTGACCCGGCTATTACACCGATCTGCGGGCCGCCGAGCAGCTTGTCCCCGGAAAATGTTACGATACCTGAACCGGCCTCAAGGCAGGCCCTGACAGTCGGCTCCCTGCTTGCGAAGTCCGCCCCGGCGGGACAGAGCAGCCCGCTGCCAAGGTCTTCCATGAAGAGGAGCCCGCGGGAGGAGGCGAGCGCCGCCAGTTCTTCCCGGGATGTGGTTTTTACAAAGCCCGATATTTTGTAGTTTGAGGGGTGTACTTTGAGCAAAACCGCGGTATTTTCCGTGATTGCGCCGCTGTAGTCCTCTATGCGCGTAGAGTTGGTGCAGCCCACCGCCTTCATTTTAGCGCCGGAAAAAGACAGTATTTCCGGGATTCTGAACGAGTCCCCTATCTCGACAAGTTCCCCCGCCGAGACAATTACCTCCCTGCCCTGGGCCATAGCGGACAGGGCGAGCAGAACCGCGGCGGCGTTGTTGTTGACGACAAGCGCGGCTTCCGCCCCGCATATCCTGCAAAGACCCTCTTCGACATGAGCGCCGCGTCCCAGCCGTCCGCACTTCTCCGGCGAATACTCCAGCGTACTGTAAGTTCCCGATATGGCGTTGACCGCGCGAAGCGCCTCTCCGGCGAGAGGCGCGCGTCCAAGGTTGGTATGTATCACAACGCCCGTGGCGTTGACTACAGGTTTTAGCGTTCCAGCAGATTTCGAGCGGAGCAGTGCTAACGAACGCTTTGCGGCGAGTTCCCCCACCGGCGTTTCAAGCGGCAGGCCGCCGCATATTTCACGCCTGATACCGTCCAGGACTTCAGTTATTATGGTTTTTACCTGCTCCCTACCCAGGACATTCAGGAATTCCCCGGCCCAGTCCGCGTTAAGCAGTTCCTCCATTGCAGGTATGGACCTGAGCAGGGACATCGTATCGGCGCGCATCGTCATCACCGGTTTACTATAGCGATTCTGAAAATATTGGACAAGCCGCCGCCCGTTTTAAACCGGTGCAAACTTGACGGCGGAGCGCTTTGTCCGGAGGAAAGCGCGAAGTGGGCGTATTTAGGCCTTGAAATATCGGGCATAAACGGGATGAAAGAGATGCGCGTTCTGGGGCCGGAAGAATACTCCATTGTAGAGCTGACTGATGCAGAGCTGCCTGAGGCCGCTGATCCTAAAACAGACAAAGTAACTGTAAACGTAAAATACAACGACACGCACAGATACGCCGATGTCAGGACCGCTTTTACCGTAACGGTAATAGACGGCGGGTTTGAGATAGCATGGTATCAGGATGATAAAGGTTTTGTGTACGCTGATCCCGCTATAATTTCCGAAACGGGGTTTCAATCCGGCAGCGTTTCGGTAACTATGCACATAGTTCCGGCGGCAGGCTACGTGTATGACCCCGGCAGCCTCGCTTATTTGGGGAGTAATACCCCCCCCCCCCCCTATAATAGTCTGGTTTTAGGTGATGGCGACAAAGTAAGCATTAACATAGGCTGCTTTGGAAGCGGCAGGAAAATAAAGCTGTACGCCGATTTCGTTCCGGACCTCACGACTCGCGGCGGCATAATCGAATACCTTGACCAGCAACCCAACGGCGCGCTCATTAGGTTAGACATAGGCACGGGCTATGAGGGAACATGGGAGGACTTGCTTGATGCGATAGATTTCGCCTGCAGCAGGGAGTCCAAAACCGTGGCCCTGGACCTGTCGGCGACAACGGACGGTGTTTTTGACCCGCGGAACGACAAGAATTTCGAAGCTACAAATAATCAGCCCTATCCTTACAACACCGGCGAGCCGTATATCGTAGAGCTCGTTCTGCCTGAGGCGGCCACGAAGATAGCCGACAGGGGTTTCACCTCCGAAGGAGGGGACGATCCCCTAGGAGGTAGAAATAAGGGCGCTTTCGAAGGTTTTACGGCGTTGGTGAAAGTGTCTGCCGTCAGTGTGGAAACCATCGGCAGATCCGCCTTCTTCTCATGTAAAGCTCTGGAGACGGCGAACTTTCGTGCGGTGGAAACCATACAAAGTTACGCCTTCTATCAATGCACGGCTCTGACCTCGTTGACCCTTCCCGCAGTTCCGCCAGAGCTAGGCGACGCTGTGTTTAGGGACACCTACGATGCCACCAATTCCGACTCCACGCTGTACATCCATGTGGGTTCTGAGGACGCGGTGAAGGAGTATGAGAGCGGGGAGTTTCATTCGGCGGTGGCAAACCAAGACCCAGACCAAGTCGACAAATACGGCCCAAACCACAAGCGGATTGTCATCACGTCTTCCCCCTAACAGGGACAGTCCGGGGGCTGTTCCCGCACGGCGCGGGGGCTTTCCCGGACGGTTTTTCCCTCGGAGGAAATAGTTTCCCTCCGAGGGAACCTCGCCGGGGCGATTAGCGGGGGCCGGAAACCTGACTTCACTCTTCACTCTTCACTCTTCACTCCCCAGCCGCCTAGCGGCGGCCTTTGACGCGTTCTTCAAAAACCTGGTTCAGTACGTGATTCAGAAAACATCGGGCAGCCCGCCCGCGTGGTCGCATATCCCCGCCGCGGCGGTAACGGAGCTCTCTAACGCCTACGAAATATGGCACGCCGCCTATGAAAAGACGCTGACGCCCGCCTGCACCAAGCCGGAGTGGGACGAAAAGAACCGTATCCGCGATGACTCGGAGAAGCTCATCAGGCAGTTTGTCAACATATACCTGCGCTACCATCCCGCCGTTACGAACGAGGACAAGGAAAATATGGGCCTCCACATCCCCGACCCCGTCCGCACCCCTATCGAGCCGCCCAAGACCGCGCCCGTCTTCCACATCATCCAGCTTGGGCCGGAGCTGCTTGGCATCACCTACCAGAACAGCGCGGGCCGCAAGGGTTCCCGCCCCCGCGTCGTGTCTGGGGCCCGGATTTACTATGGCGTCTTCGACGAGCCCCCGGTCAGCCAAAACCAGCTCCCCGCCTCGGTCTGGGACACCCGCTGCCCCTGTCAGATAAACTTCCGCGAGGCCGAACGCGTCAAACGCGCCTTTTTCGCGCTGAAGTGGGAGATAGGCAAGGGCGGCGGATTGAGTGGCAGGCCGCAACCGTGTGCGCCACTTTCAAAATGAAATGAAGAATGAGAAATATTGAATGATGAATGTTAACCCGTGTAATTCGCGTAATCCGTGGATGATTTAGAAAACTCTTTTGAATAATGAATCACTGAAGACCTAGGGCAACGCTGATTAATTAAAGTGGGGCGCTATTTCCATACCGTTACCGGCATATAGCCGCATCATCGCCGCGCCCCCCAGCCCGATAACGGCGCGCGAAACATTGAGCGCGTAAAGGCGAAAAAACGACCGCAAGCTCGTTTCCTTCCTTATGCGGCTAAGCAGGCAGGAAGATCAACGTGCAAAGCACGTTGATCCAACGTCAGGCAAAACAGCTTAAACGCTGTTTTGTGGCGCGGGACCAGGCCGCTGTTTAGAATAAGTTTTTAGCGCCTACTTCCAGCCCCGCTGCGCGGGTCTTCCAGTACCCCCAATCCGCCGCCCAATCAACGTCAGCTGGCGAACTCGCTAGGCACGCCGGTGGACTCGGCTCCTGCCATCACCAAGACGGCTACCGCCATCACAAAACCCGCGACTCGTATCTGCCAACCCGCGACTCGCCCGCTCTCAAGGATAACTCCCAGCCGCCTAACGGCGGCCTCACTGCTCACTGCCGCCGCAAGCTCGCTCGCAAGGACGACTCGACAGCCGCCTGGCGGCCTCATTCTTCATATACACGGTTTTTTCCGGTATCCCGACTATTCGCTTCAGGTACTCTTCCCGTTTTTCCTTCAGCTTTTTGGAATGAGACTCCCTTCCGCACGGCAGGCGCACAAAATTTACGCGCAAAATTTGCGACGCGGTATCTTAAGCGTTGCATTGGTTTGAACGGGGGCTCGATCAGGTAAGGAAATTTATAATACCACCTGGCTTAATACCAAATCTCTGTAGACGAAATTTCCTTGCAGAACGATCCTTCGTAGGAGAATCCTGAGTAATGAGGTTTAATACCCCGCCCTACACTTCCTTATACGGTTAAGCAGACGGGGAGGTTCATTATAACATCGTATAGAACCGCTTAAAGTTCTATCCGCATCCCCAAACTGATACTTGATATAGTAAGGCTACCCCATTCGGAACCTTCTCCTGCCTAATTTTATACGCTTATCCTGGCGAGAGACAAAGATCTCTTGAAAATTACGCCTGCGTACGCTAATCTTCTTACATGGAGTTGTGGAAAGATTTTAAAGGGTTGATAAAGACGCTTGGATTTCACCCCGTTGAAAATTCCGCGAATATTTACCAGGAGAGATACACCGCAAAATATTTTACAAGCCGAAAACTTTGCGGCTTTACATACAAAAATGATTTTGCAGTCAGGAGGTTTTTATGAGATTTAAATTTATGAACTGTATTATCCCCCCCCCCCCCAGGTATCAGTAGCTAGTAGTTGCTACTGTAAAGCGTCGCGTGTCCTGCCGCATTTATTTTCTTTTTGTGCGGAGGCTGCGCGATGCTAAAAATGATGCTGAAAACCATTGTGAATTTCGGTCTGTACAGTACACTGGTACGTTTTTTCTGGGGCCTCAAAACAACTTATTTACGCAGGTCAAAACGGTATTTCCAAATTGAAGTTCATATAACCGAGCATTGTAATTTGAAATGCAGGGGATGCAGCCATTTTTCACCGCTGGCGGATGAAGTAATTCTTGCCCCTGAATCGTTTGAGCATGACTGCGCCCGGCTTGCGAAAATAACTACAAAGCTTGTTACTATCAAGCTGCTTGGCGGTGAGCCGCTGCTTCATCCACAATTAGCCGGTTTTTTTGAGATAGCAAGAAAATATTTTAAAACAACAGTTATTCAACTGACGACAAACGGTATATTGCTGTCCAGACAGCCGGACAGTTTCTGGACCGCCTGCCATAAATATAAAATCTATGTGGAAATAAGCGACTACCCTGTAAACATAGATGTTAAAGCAATAAGTGCAAAATGCAAAAAATACAGGGTATGCGTCGGTTATACTGTATCAAAAGAAAACGGCATGAATAAAATGGCGATGGATTTAGAAGGCGCACAGGACCCGGAAATAAATTTTGCCTTATGCGGGCTGGGATACAGTGGCGGCTGCGTAACCCTGCGAGATGGTAAAATATACGTTTGCCCTACTGCCGGACACATACAATTTTTCAACAAATATTTTAATAAAGATTTACGCATTACCGAAAAGGATTACATTGACATATACAAAATAAAAAATAAAAACGAAATACTTGATTTTCTACATAAACCTTTTCCATTTTGCCGGTACTGTAAGCCGTCCGCCTCACTGAACGGTCTGAGTTGGGAAGTTTCAAGAAAGAAAGTATCGGAATGGACATAAAT
>JAITAE010000203.1 GCA_031284295.1 Spirochaetaceae bacterium | reverse complement strand
GCGGCGGAGTTGAATGGACTTGTTCGATAACCCGGTTGGTTATCTCACAGTCTTGCAGTTTAAAAGGCTAAAAGCCTGCGAACCAAAGGTTCGACAAAACTGCGTTTTTTAATGGAAGTTGGCGCGGAAACTGAAGTTTCCAAACAACTCTAATGAATGCGGAAATACGCGGCGTAAACTATACGCAAAATATGCGCAAAATATGTAAGGAGATATAAAATATGCAGACTGTAATACCGGTTGGGGGGATGACCTGCGCCGCTTGTTCGACGCGGGTGGAAAAGGCGATAGCCAAACTGGAAGGCGTTGAAAAATCGGTGGTAAACTTGGCCACGGAAAAAGCTACGGTGGTTTACAACCCCGATATAATCCGCGTTTCGGCGATAAAGAACGCGATAGAAAAGGCGGGCTACAAGGCGCTAGACCTTTCGGGGGCGGGGGCAGCGGACGAAGACAAGCGGCGCAAGGAACGGGAGATAAAAACCCTCTGGACAAAATTCATCGTGGCCTCCGCCTTCGCCTTCCCGCTGCTCTATATAGCGATGGTCCCAATGATAAAATGGTTCACGCTGCCCTTTCCCAAAGCGCTCGCCCCGATGAACTTTCCGCTGATATACGCGCTCGCCGAACTCGTTCTCGTCATCCCCGTCATCATCGCCGGCAACAGATTCTACACGGTGGGCTTCAAAAACCTGTTCCACCGCAGCCCCAACATGGACAGCTTGATAGCGGTAGGCACGACGGCGGCAGTCGTCTACAGCCTTTACAACGTATGGCAGATAGCGCTGGGAAACTTCAACGCCGTAGAATCGCTTTACTTTGAAACCGCCGGCGTAATCATCGCGCTGATACTGCTAGGAAAATCGCTGGAAGCCGTCTCGAAAGGACGCACGAGCGAGGCGATAAAACGCCTGATGGGGCTCGCCCCCAAAACGGCGCTGATAGTCCAAAACGGCGTGGAAAAAGAGATCGCGATTGACGAAGTGATACCCGGAGACATCATCATCGTAAAACCCGGCGCGAAAATACCGGTGGACGGCGTTGTAACCGAAGGCAACACCTCGATAGACGAATCGATGCTTTCGGGGGAAAGTATGCCCGTTGACAAGAAAGCGGGCGACAAAGTGTACGCCGCCACGATAAACGCAAACGGCGTGATACGCTTCCGGGCGGAAAAAGTAGGCGCGGATACGGCGCTCGCCCAAATCATCCGTCTGGTGGAGGACGCGCAAGGCTCAAAAGCGCCGATAGCCCAGCTCGCCGACATCGTATCCGGCTACTTTGTCCCGATAGTCTGCGCGATAGCCCTTGCCGCCGGTATCTCGTGGTTCGCGGCGGCCTCGGCGGGCCTCGTAATGCCGCCGGCAGGCAAAAGCGCGCTCGAATTCTCGCTCACCATCTTCATCTCAGTCCTCGTCATCGCCTGCCCCTGCGCGCTCGGCCTCGCGACCCCCACCGCCATCATGGTCGCCACCGGCAAGGGCGCGGAACACGGCATCCTGATCAAAAGCGGCGAGGCGCTGGAAACTACCCACAAAATCAACACCATCGTGTTCGACAAAACAGGCACGCTCACCGAGGGCAAACCCCGCGTTACAGACATCGTGCTTATAAAGGGGGGAAGCCGCGGCAACGAAAGTTGCCGATCCCCTGCCCCGCACTCCGTTGCGGGGACACCCCCCTCTGCGGGGGGGAACACTCTCGCGGAAGACAATGCGTCTACGCCCCCCCGCAACGCCCCCCCGCCTGAGTCCGGCGTTCAAACGGAACTGTCCGCCGAAAACAGGCTGCTGCAAATCGCCGGCTCGGCGGAAAAAGGCTCGGAACACCCGCTCGGACAGGCCATCGTGGACGGCGCTCGCGCTCTGGGACTCACCCTGCCGGAAGCGGACGGTTTTCAGGCCCTGCCGGGACGTGGAATCGAAGCCCTAATCGACGGCATAAACGTACTGGCAGGCAATAAAAAACTGTTCGAGGAACGGAACATCAGCCTTGCCGGACTGGAAACGGAAAGCGACAGACTGGCGGACGAAGGTAAGACACCGATGTTCATAGCGCTGGACGGAAAAGCGGCAGGCATGGTGGCGGTGGCGGACACGCTCAAAAAGAGCAGCGCGGAGGCGGTGGCTATCCTGCGTAAAATGGGAATAGAGACCGCGATGATCACAGGCGACAACGCCAAAACCGCCGCCGCCATAGCAAAACAGGCCGGCATAGACCGTGTACTTGCCGAAGTGCTGCCGCGGGACAAGGCGGAGGAAGTAAAAAAACTACAGGAAGCCGAAACCGCCAACCACAAACGGCGCTTTGTCGCTATGATAGGGGACGGCATCAACGACGCGCCGGCACTCGCTCAGGCGGACATCGGCATAGCGATAGGCAGCGGCACGGATGTCGCGATGGAATCCGCCGATATAGTGCTGATGCACAGCGACCTCAAAGACGTTCCCACCGCTATCAATTTGAGCAGGGATACCATCCGCGTCATCAAGCAGAACCTGTTTTGGGCATTCGGTTACAACACGCTCGGCATACCGGTAGCGGCGGGCGTACTGTACCTCTTAGGCGGCCCGCTCTTGAACCCGATATTCGCCGCCGCCGCTATGAGCATGAGTTCCGTATCCGTCCTCACCAACGCGCTCCGCCTCAAACATTTCAACGGCGGGCGCTCTCTCGCGAAGATGGAAACGCTTGAAAACACAGCCGCGCGCGGCTGTTGCTGAAAATTAAACGTAAATTAAACGTATAGGAGAAACACAAATGACAACAAAAATTAGCGCCGCCATTGTTCTGGCAGGCATTATTCCGGCGCTCGCCCTTGGAACGCTTTCATGCGAAAAGCTGGATGTAGTGGGGAGCGGCTCGCGGGCCTCTTTTGAGAAAGTCTTGAACCAGATACCGGAATTAGTTGAAAGCGACCGGCAAAACGGCGGCTGGTCGCTGCGCGCCCCCGACGGAAGCGCCCGCTTCATCTGGAGCGAAGACTATTCCCGCAGCCCCCGCTACGATGTCTCTATCGAATTCGACGCCGCCCCATTCGTGGCAGCCGGCCTTGACCCCGCCAAACTTCCCGAAAACTTTACGTTAAGCGGCGGTAAACTGTCCGTAGGAACAAAGCTGGGAACGGAAACGCCGTCATACAAGGGCGAGGCAAGCCCGCTCGCCGCTTTCAAACAGATTGTCCGCCTGCGCCGGGACGTGATAGGTTACCACGCGGCGCTTGACCACTACGGCGTAAACTTAGGCGGCGGCAGCCTTTTTGAATGGGCAAAGGACTCAAGCGCCAACGACAAAGACATAGTGTTCGTCCTGGACCCCGCCCCCATCGCCGCCGCAGGCGCGGATGTCTCCCGCGTAGACGGCTGGCTCTTCGCCAAAGTTACCGTCGATGACGAAAACGGCAAACCCGTACAGGTTGACAAACTCTTAAAGCCGTTCGACTTGAGCTAAGGGAAGGGCGGGCTTACATTTGAAATGAATCCGTATTTATGGCTGTTATGTCATCACGCGAGTTTGACAAATAATATAAACGAATTGTATAATTAGTCATCTATTGGAGGATACTATGAAATATGTTAAATTAATATCTATTGTTATTATTGGCATATCTATTGTGAGCTGCTCAACTACAAGCCCGGCTCCTTATTCGTTTGCGGCAGATGAAGCGGAAACAGCGAAACTTAATATTGTCAGAGGTAATCCGGGTCTTGCTGTGGTTTATGTAGATGGGGATGAGCTGCCCCCTCCCGCGGAAAAGACATATTGGGACCCGCTCATATTCCCGCCGGGGAAACCCATAAACATTACCGTTCATGCTTATTATCAACAATCAACCGCATCAAACCAGGGCTTGCTGACGGCATTGATAACAAGTGCTATAGTATCATCCCGAAGTGTAGACAGGGACGTATCGTTCGAATGTCCTCCGTTAGAAGCAGGTAAAAACTACAAATTGGTATTTCGTAAGGGAGCCGGAACAACCGGAAAAAATCTTCTGGTATTAACCGATACATCAACGGGAAAAACTATTCATAATCAAGAATTCGAAAGTAAAT
>JAITAE010000172.1 GCA_031284295.1 Spirochaetaceae bacterium | reverse complement strand
GCCCGATAAAGCGCGCGAAACATTGAGCGCGTTTAGGCGAAAAACGACCGGCTGTGGCGCTGGAGCAGGCCGCTGTTTATAATAAGTTTTAGCGCCCTGCGCTCCATAACCGCCAATCTGTTGTATGGAGTTTGCGAAGCAAACTCCGGGAATAACCGCGAAAGCGGTTATTCCGCTACCCCCCAATCCGCCGCAACCCCGGAATGGGTCCGCGAATTAAACGAATTAACGCGAATAATAGGCGATTTGCGGACATTAGTATTCCATCGAACTTATGTTAAATGTTCTGGTTCGGTATCCCACGGCGAATAAGGTTCATTGAACAAGTCCGGTTTACATTTTACAAAGGACATTATAGAATCGTTTACATGACCGTAGAAGATGCTACTTATTCACGCGATACAGAGTACATTAACATACTGCGTCCCGCAGCCTGTTTTGCCGTCATTGCTTTTCATGTATTTCATTTTATATACGCTTTTTCCCTTCAGTTTTTGACCGAAATGGAAGCGTATTTTTGCGATGTGTTAAGAAATGCATGGGCATGGAATGTTCCAACATTTTTTATGATTTCCGGTGTTATTTTTCTAAATCCGCAAAAACAGTTTTCAATCCATAAACTTTTAACTAAATATGTTTTTCGATTAGTCTTGGCTTTGTTTGTTTTTGGCGTACCTTATGCGTTCATAGAAATACTTTTTGAGGCAAATTACAAATTCAACTTTGACCAGATTGGATTATCAGTTTTAAATACGATACAGGGCAAAACATGGGATCATATATGGTTTTTGTACAGCATGATAGGACTATATCTTTTACTGCCCTTGTTTAAGACATTCGTATCGAATGTTGGTAAAGAGGCGTTCATATATATTTTATCAGTTTTATTTATATTCGCCTGCCTTATACCGGCGGCAGAAAGTATATCCTCATTAAAATCAGGTTTTTCAATACCAATAAATTCAATATATGTGTTTTATTTTTTACTTGGGCATTACATTCATAAATATAACGTAACCCTCAGTAATAAAATTTTGGCCGGTATGGGGCTTCTTTATGTCGTTTATATCATGGTTTTGCCGTTATTTCCATGCTTGAAAAAAGCTGATGCTGTTGGGGGGGGGGGGGTAATATCAACGATAACGGTATTTTGCTTTGCGCGGCAAAACCTCAAGTCAAACGCCATATTTAATTTTATATCACCGCTCTGTTTTGGAGCATATTTAATACACATGCTTTTTTTGAACTTTTTTTACAGAATCCTCAAATTTACTCCGGAAAAATACTCCGTGCCGCTGACAGCGGCTGTATTGATAATCGCGGTATCGTTTCTGTCGGCGGCCTCTAGTTTTCTGGCGCGAAAAATAAAAATACTGCGGGAACACCTGCTTTAAGAACCGCATATAAGCGCATTCAGCCTTCATGTGGCAAAGCGAAAAGTCCGCGAATTAAACGAATTAACGCGAATAATAGGCGATTTGCGGACATTAGTATTCCATCGAACTTATGTTAAAGGTTCTGGAGCAAGGATGCCGCTTGCGCCGCAATCAGAAAGCGGGAATGGAGCGTTTCCCTCAAGAGGGACCGCAAACATGAAGATGTCACAGGTTCCGTTCCGCACATACTCCATATCAAAGCAGGACGGTTTCCCCGGTTCCGCAGGTATCGGACTTCTGGTCTCCCCTATCAACTGTTTCGGGCGCTCATCCATACAGACCAACGGTCGATGCGGATCCTGTTCATGGGTGTAAACGTCAAGAATATCCTCCATGCCCGCCGCAAACTCGGCGTTTGCCTCCGGTGGTATACAACATTTCCGGCTTAGCCAGGGTTTCAACTCGTTTTTTAATGTCCGCCGTATATGGTTTCTCGTGACACCGCCTTCGTGTCGGTGTTTTCAAGGCTTACCCAGGTATCCGTTAACAGCCGTAACGTCCACCGGGCACACCCCTCCGGTACCGGCCCGCACACCGGAGCGATAAGCCGTGCCTCGTCCGCTCCTTGCAGGGAACGCGGCCGACATCCACGGACTTTCCCTTCAAGGCTTACCGCCTTATAAAATATACTATCCATTGTTACAATCGTGTCGGGATACTAGCTAAATTCAGGGACAATAACTGACATACCCGCATAAGTAAAAGGCGGCTGGCCGCCCCCGCTGGCAGGTGGTGGGGCTGACCGCTTAAATTGACGGTGGAGAAGAATTTGTTGTAAAATATAATTAACGTTTATGGATATTAACAACGCAAATATTTTTAACCGGCCCAGGTTCTTTGCGCTATGCTGTTTTGGCGTTATTGTGTTCGTGTCCGCAATTGCCGCGATAAGCTTTTTTGCCGCGCTTCGCGGCGCGGAACAGACCATGGTTCCGGAAGTGCGAGGCAAAGATTTGATTGACGCGTTGCTGGAGCTTCAGCAAAAGGAATTGTACCCTCGTATTGACCTGCGATATTCAGGCGCTGCGGCGGATAAGGGGCGGATTTTGGAACAGTATCCCCGCGCCGGTTCCATAGTAAAGGCAGGCAGGAGGATAAGACTTGTAGTCAGTCAGGGAATTGTATTAAGTGTGGTAGAAAACTATGTGGGACGCAACGTCAACGATGTCCGTATGGAACTCCAAGCGCTGTTTGCCTCAAACCCACAACCGCTTTTAACACTTAAGGAACCATTCCTTTACCAGTATTCCGTTAAGCCGGCAGGTACCATACTGGAACAAAGCCCTGTACCGGGTGTCAACATATTTTCACCTGTGGAGATGGAATTTGTAGTTAGCCGAGGAGTGGAAGATGCCTCTGTCGAGATGCCGGCCCTTGTGGGCCTAAGTGTTGCCGATACGATGAAAGAAATCGCCAAAACGGGTATAAGGTTTAAATTTTCCACCCGTTTGGGACAGACTCGCGGAAGCGCCGAAACCGTCATCGCTCAATTTCCCGCGGCAGGCGTTCCGGTAAAACCCGATACCGTTGCCGAAATCACGGTAGCCTCCCCCGCGCGTGGGGACCTTGACAAAAATGAAACGTTCAACCTGTTCAAATACACATTGCCCGTCAACCCTTACCCGCTCCCCGCAACACTCGAAGCGATCCTGCCGGACGGTGAACGCAAACCCCTCGTGACGCTGAATCATTCAGGCGGCGATTTTAGCTTTCCTTACAGACTTCCGCTAGGCTCCGTTCTTGTACTTTATGTGCTTAACCGTGAAATGTACCGCGAACCGGTACGTTAGGAACTGTGTATAAATGACATCCCCCCGCGGAGGCGCAAACAAGTTTGCGGCGGGGGTGACACCATTTGCGAATAAAATGCGTAGCAAATAAGTAAATAACATGACCAAACGGTCATGTTATTTGCCGCGCATTTCCTTAACGGTTTAGCAGTAGGCCTTTGCTCGTAGCGCGTTACTTATCTCGTCGGTCCGTTTAAAGATGCCGTACAAAAAGGGCTTTAAAATGTATTTAACGTTTCGCGGTTTTACAGGCATACCTTTTGCCTGTAGTCCGCATTTAATCTGCTCGAACTCGCGCTGTAGTACGGGAATGAACGCTATGCAGATGCACACCATGAGGCCCACATCGCGCGGTTCAACCTTGAAGATTTTTAGCGGACGGCAAAATGTTTCTATCGCGTTCGCAAGCTGCATGGAATTTACGATGTTTCTGAAACTCTGAGTAATATTGCAGACCAGGACAAGCCTCGCAAAGGTCAGCGCCGCTTCCTGCCATGAGCCCGTGATAAGGTTGATAAGCGCCGCCAAAATAATAAATGGCATTACGCCACGCATATACAGCAGCGCGCTTTTCGGAGGGAGTCGCACAAAAATCATCATGCAGATATTAAAGACGATCAGGGCGCCTATCGCCCAAAAATTAGAAATAAAGAATACGCCCACCGCATAAGCCGCCAATAAAAAAACTTTTAACATATTTTTCATACTCTGCTCCCCACAACATTTGCAAGAGTCTCGACAAGTTCGTCAACCGTCCGCGCCTTAGTGTCAATGTCAACATTACGCCCTTTCAAACGGACAATGATATCCATAATCAACGGCATCTCCAGCGAAAATGTTTTTAACATTTCTACATTTTCAAGCAATTCATCCCGCTTGAATTCATGCTTGATGCCGCCTGAGTCCAAAATCATAATACGGTCAGCCGACAAAACTTCATCGATGACGTTCGTGACATATACGATCGTAAAGCCTTTCTTGTGCAGTTCCACGATTATGTTGTGAATATCCTTCTTGCCCCTGGGATCCAGCATCGCGGTCGGTTCATCAAAAATGATACATTCGCACCGCATGGCAAGCACGCCGGCAATAGCGGCGCGCTGTTTTTGCCCCATTGACAACTCAAACGAGTCGATAAAACGTTCTATTTTCATGGATTTTATCACTTCACTGATCCGCTGCTCGATTTCATCTTGTCCTAAACCAAGATTCCGTAGCGCAAACGCTATATCGTCATGTACTTTTTCAAACACGATTTGATTTTCAGGATTCTGAAACACGATGCCGACCGTCCTGCGCAGTTCAAGAAATTTGGTTTTATCACGGGTGTCGATGCCGTTTACCCTACAGAAACCGCGGCTCGGACGCTCTATGCCCGCCATAATCCGCGCAAGCGTAGATTTACCGGAACCGTTGCGCCCTACAATCGCGACAAATTCCCCTTTTTGTATACACAGGTTTATCCCGGAAAGTGCCGTTTTTCCAGAAGTATACTCATAGTACAGGTTAGAGATAGTTATCATTTATTTTATACAGTTTCCCGCTTTTCATCGTCAGGAACGTAAGATTCGCTGTCCGTGTCTTTTTCTGACGCCAAAAATGTTTTCATGACAGGGTCCAAAAATACTTTTAACAAAAATATCGTACCCGCTTCTATCGGAAGCAGAATCGCGGCGGCAATAACGCGCGCTGAAGCGAATGCGATGAACGCCTTTTTGTACATTATAACAAGCCACAGACTCGTCAACCCGATATGAATAAAAACCAAAACCGTGAAAGTGCTGATGATGAGGCGCACTAAAAACTGTCGATTGTTTTTTGTATTGTAAAGCAGCAGGCCGTGTATCAGTCCTGTCAGCAGCGCACTCAGGGTAAAACCCGGAAAGAATGGGCCCTTCGGAAACAACAGCGCCCCTATCAAATCACCCAGGGCCGCCACACCGGCACTCCAGGCCGGCCCCATCAGAATCGCGCATAACATAATCGGGACATACGCGAAACTTATACGCAAAAACTGCGTCTGTACAGAAATAAGACGCTCCACAATGATCAGGATCGCAAGCAACAGACTTGCGAGAACAAGTTTTTTTACTTTGGACATACAAAACCTCCTTAGGTTTGCACATTTAAAAATTACGCAGCGTATAGTTTACGCGCACAGATTCGCGTTTAGGCGATCCGGCCCTCCCGCGTTGCCAAAAATGTAAATGATTGAAAGGTAAGCGTAACGTTACCTGAATTGAAATGCCGCTCTGTCAGGCATCATAGGATCCTCCTTGGGTCGGTCCGCGATACGCGGAAATTTCATCAAGGCATCCCCATCCCTGAAGTGTGGTCCTGGAATATGATGCCTAGTTTACTGCCGTCCGTTTTAAGCGTCCGGAAGCTGTTGTTATAATACTATCAGCGCTTCCGGGAAAAAGCAAGTTTTTTTTGCCAGTTTTCTTGCCGCGGCGGTCGCAAGCGCGATAGCGCCTGCGACATTGACTCGCGGAAGTTTGCAAGGTAAAAAATCGCTTAATCGGCGATTCTTGTGGTTTTATGCGCAAAGCATAACAGGCTGCTAGCGCAAATAGCACGTAAGCGTGGTTGAAAGCCGTAGAAAATCTTCACAGGCAAGGTTTTCGGCACGTTCCCCGGGATGCAGACCGGCAGTCCGCAAAAGGCTGGCGCAAAGCTCTTCCGCCGCTATACCGTCCTTTGCCGCCCGAAGTTTGACGAATGCAAGCAGGTTATTTTTCAGCGTCTTGCGGCGGGATGCAAACAGCGCGCGCACGGTACTGTAAAAAAGCGGCGTGTATCCTTCACGGTTGGTGGCGTCTTTCAGTTCAAGGCAGAGCCCCTCCGATTCGACATTCGGGGCTGGAAAAAAACAATCACCTTTTAAAGTGATCACGGGCCTTACCGTATAGACGGATGAGCATAGGACGGAAAACGAGGAATAATCCGGAGAACCGGGTTTTGCCGCCATGCGCCTGGCTACCTCACGCTGAACCGTTACCACCATGCGCCGAAAGAATACACCGCTCTCGATAAAGCCGCCCATCAGGCGGGCCGCTATGTTGTATGGCAGGTTACCGGCAAGAAATTCCGCGCCGCCCTCCCCTTTCCATGTTTCAAGCGCGTCTCCTTCCACAAGGGAAAAATTCTTGACGTTCGAAAAAAGTTCCGCCAGAACCCCACAAAAACCTCTGTCGATCTCGAAGGCTTTTACACACGCGCCCCTGTCGAGCAGGATGGCTGTCATCGCGCCGAGTCCCGCCCCTATCTCCCAGACGAGAGAACCCTCAGGCGGGGACAGCGCTTCCACCAGCTTTTCCCTGGCACGACGCCGTATCAAGAAGTTTTGGCCAAATTTTTTTTGTGCGGCAAGTCCCCGTTCACGCAGAAAAGCGTTTATAGCTGCGGGCGAATCATAATCAAGAAAATTTTGCAAGATACAATCTCTTTTTATGTATTATTTTACATATAATAAGTATGATAACGGGTAGAATTATAGATACTATTATGCTGCCTGTAACATTAGAAAATAAAATCTCCGGAAAGCGCCCCGCTTTGAGTGTTATCCGGTCAAGAATCGTGTAGACCAGGTCCAGCCCACGTCCCAGCATTTGGGCCAGTGGCGGCACGGCAAAGTGCAACGGCAGGTAGGCCATGGCGCCGATCATGAAGACCGTTGTAAGCGGCACCATCACTAAGCCCGCCACTATGCCAATTGGCCGTAGCGAACCGAAAAACAGTATGCTGACCGCTATCGTTCCCAAAAAAGCGCCCAGCGAGGCGGAAAGCGGCGAGGCTACAATCTCGGGCAAGTGTCCGCGGAACAGGCCCGCTATACCCTGCCCCAGACTAAGTATACCGGCAAGCGCAAGGTAGGACAGTATGAACGAGACGGTATCTCCTGAATCGGGCTGCATAAATATTTGTATTACGAACGAAAAACCAAGTAGTAATGCGGGGTTCACCGGTAGAGCATAAATTATCGTAATGGCGCCCAAAACATACATTATCGCCGCACGAGTAAGAGAAGGCTGCGCACCTACCAAAAAAACATATAGTAAAATAAATATTACTCCAACAAAAGCGGCCATCCTCATGCCGAGAGGCTTTTTCAAGAAAAAAGCTATGAGCGACGAGACTATCGCAAGGTGCATCCCGGACAAAGCGAGTATGTACGAACAGCCTGCGTTCCGGTACTGTTCCGACAGTTCCCCGTCAAGGTTGTCCCGTATGCCCAGCAGCAACGCGAGCGCAAGTCCCCCCCAGTCCCCGCCTCTGGAAGCGTCTACGGGAGAAAAAGCGTCTATCAACGCAAGGCGTATTCCGGTACGCCACTGTTCAAAACGGGGGGGTGGAAGTGTTACATGGACGGACTTGGCGCGGAACATCGGCGTTTTACCGTAAGTTGAGCCATTCGTCTGTATAAAATTTCCTTCGATGTATATCTTGCTGCCTCTACCGAATTCTTTAAGGCGCGGTATGCTGCCTTCTGGAAAAAATACCATTGTCTTTCCGCGGGCGGAGGCGCGTAAACCGCGCTTCCCGTGCGACGCGCTTAAGTTTAACAGCGCCATGCCGCGTCCGGAGGCCGTAGTCCTTGGATCGTCAAGCAGCTTGCCGCTTAACGCGACAATGTCATCTGTCTCCAGACCCGGATACAGATAGTAACTGCGGTTCGCCGCCCCGCGGCAGGCTACGCCTAACGCAAAGCCAACCGCAAAAAAGATGCCGGCGATGAATGCTTTTTTAAAGCCGCGCCCGTCAAGACCGGAAATACGCATTAAATCAATGACATACAGTAAACTCAGCACCGCTGTAAGCAGCAACGCGGCTAGCAGCAAGACCCGCGCCGGGTTACCCGCGTCATAGGCCGGAGCAAAGCCGTAGTATGCGGCAAGCGAGGCGGCAAACGCAAAAAATGGAAACTTGATTCGGTAAAAGGCCGCCCTAAGATTTTGAATGTTATTCATACATACTAATTGCCCTCATATTCAGTTTTGCTTTGCTTATTCCAGTCAATAGTATCTTCTATATGGCGATAGTCATACCCTTCAGGTTCATTTTCTATTTCGTCGCTGACCCTGCTGTCGTAGTAGTCAAAGACCTGACTGTTTTCGTTTTGTTGACTGCCGGCGAGCTTATCGGAATGGGAAAGCGTAAGGATAGGCGGATCGTTGGCAAATATTTCGTTAATTACCTTCGTTTCAAAGCAATAGCCGGCGTCATTTTTCCGCCAAACATACACCAGCAGCGT
>JAITAE010000156.1 GCA_031284295.1 Spirochaetaceae bacterium | reverse complement strand
CCGGTTTTGGGACACAAAAACCGGCGAAAAGCTGGACAAGGACCGGTTCCGCCGCGATTTGGGCGGGGTGGAAGACGCTTATAACGAAGTTATGCGCCGCCTTTTGGGGCAATGACAGCCAAAACAAGGCGAAAATACAATGATACACGAAGAATGTGGGCTTTTCGGCATTTATACCAACGGTAACGCCGCCGTAAGCGAGAATTTGGCGTATATTTGTTATACCGGCCTCTGCGCGGTACAGCACCGCGGACAGGAAAGCGCCGGTATCGCGCTAAATAGCGGCGGCCTCATCACGAGTAGGCGCGACCTTGGTCTTGTCGCCGAGGTGTTCACATCGGAAAATCTAAAACTGCTGGGCAGTTGCGGTTCAGGTAATATCGCGCTGGGGCATGTCCGCTACGCTACTACCGGGAACAAACGCCGGCATAACGCGCAGCCTCTTGTCGTAAAGCACATCAAAGGTTCCCTCGCGCTAGGTCATAACGGTAACCTGACCAACGCCGCCGCGCTCCGCACGGAACTGGAATTGCGGGGCAGCATTTTTCATTCGTCAAGCGATACCGAAGTGATAATCCACACGATAGTGCGCGAGAGGTTGTCTGCCGGCAGCATAGAGAACGCGGTCGAGGCGGCGTACCCAAGGCTGAAGGGCGCTTTCTCACTCGTGCTGATGAGCAGGCGCAAGCTGATAGCCTGCCGCGACCCGAACGGTTTCCGGCCTCTATGTATTGGCAGATTGGGTGAAAGTATCGTGTTTGCCAGCGAAAGCTGCGCACTGAGCGCGGCGGGCGCGGAATTTGTCCGTGATGTCGAACCCGGCGAGATTGTCGTCGTCAGTGATGACGGAATGTCCAGTATCAAAACGCACTGCGGCAAAACGTCATCGCTCTGCGTGTTCGAATATGTGTACTTCGCCCGCCCCGACTCGGTGATAGACGGCGTTTCCGTCCATGACGCGCGTGTCCGCGCCGGCGAAATTCTGGCGAAAGAACATCCCGCAGACGCGGACATTGTGATCGGCGTACCGGATTCCGGGCTCGATGCGGCGCTCGGCTACTCACGGGCAAGCGGCATACCTTACGACGCCGGCATGATAAAAAGCAAGTACATCGGACGCACGTTTATCGCACCGAGTCAGGAACTCCGCGAGGCCGGTGTCCGTATCAAGCTCAACCCTATCAAATCCGTAGTGAACGGAAAGCGTGTCGTGCTAGTTGACGATTCGATAGTGCGCGGCACGACAAGCCGCCGTATAATCGAGCTTTTGCGGCGTGCTGGCGCAAAAGAAGTTCACATGAGGCTGTCCTGTCCTCCGTTCAAACATCCTTGTTACTTCGGCACGGACATAGACACGCGGGAAAATCTTATCGCCCACCACCACGAGCTTTACGAAATCTGTGATATAATAGGCGCCGACACGATAGGTTTTCTTTCGATAGCCGCGCTTTCTGAAATAAGCGCAGGCTGTACTTCCGGCCTCTGCAAGGCATGTTTTTCCGGCGTCTACCCTGTCGATGTTTCCGGCGTACAGATGAAAACCGAATTTGAACGGGATATAGATACAGATTGATGGCGTTTCGCCGCAATTATCATAATTTATAGAGGTAACAAATGAAAAAATACTTAACCGTGTTGACGGCGTTTATGTTGACGGCCTGTCTCGGCATGGAAACTGAAATTGATATTAAACAAAACGGCGGCGGCGCGATAAACATGACGTACCGCATTTCAAACGAGCTGTTTTCGATGGGCACTTTGCCCGGCAACGAGAATTATCCGCCTGTGCCTGTCGGCAGAGAGGATTTTGAACGGACGTTTAACCGCATCCCTGGAATGGAGATGACTTCGTACTCCGAAAAAAAGGATGACCGCGACAGATTTTTTTTGATAAAGGCAAAGTTTGACAACCTCGACGCGCTTGTGAATTTTCTTGACACTCAGGGAAAGCAGGCATCGATTGAACACAAGGATGGCAAAACGATTCTTTCGATAAAGTTTGATATTGACGGAGAGACACTTGGCCCCGATATGGTCCCCATCCTGCCTATAATTTTTGAAAACTATTTTTTTGACTTTACGCTTTCGCTTCCGCGAAACTGCGAAGTGTCCTACACTGACGGAAACGGCGGCGCGTTGCCCTCACTGCCTTACGGCGAAACCAGTACCGCCGCGAAAAGCGTAACATTCCATTCCCCGATGGCGGATATGTTCACCGGAGGCGCCGCCGCTATCGTGATAAGCTGGTAAACCGGAGCCGGGGTCGGCTTTGTACGCGTTCAAAACCGCCGCATTATAGGTCAAAAAGCCTTTGATGAACGTCCGAAGGCTCGCTGTCAACTCCTTTCTCGCCTCTTTTTTGGTCGAAACGTCCACTTTTCCCCGGCTCGGGTTTTGGGCGGCGTTAAAAGCCGTCTCGTAAGCGGTCATTTGCTCCTGAATAGGCGTTAAAAACCCCAACGAATTGTTAAAAGCCGATAATTTTGGATTTACATACGCCAAAAATCCCCGTCTTTATGAGAATTGAAGTTTCCAGCCATAATTTTACCTATTTTTCAATAGATTTTGTAGAATTCGGCTCTTTTGGTGATATTCTACGAAACTTCCGCAGTGTTCTACGAAAATTCCATAGGGAAGCACTGATTTATGCGAGTGCGCATTCGTCAACATAGTTGCCGCAATCGGTGCTACTTTAATGCCGTATTTGCGCAATGAAATGAGCTTGCTCCTTAGGGTAACGATGATGCGCCAGCTATGCTGGCGAGGCCTCAAGTTAATCAGCGTTGCCCTAGCAGCCTATTGCACTTGGTGGATTTTTTGCGCTTGATGTCGCAAAAATCCCGGTTTATAGGTTACTGTCGTAGCGCTACGCGCTGTTTTGGCAGTTTGCAGGTAAAAAATCGCCTATCAGGTAATTTTTTGTGATTTTATGCGCAAAGCGCAACAGGCTATAAGGCAGGAGGAGGAATGGTTCGCAGTTTATGGACAGGCGCGTCCGGCATGATCGGGCAACAAACAAACATAGATACAATTTCCAACAATTTGGCGAATGTCAACACATCCGGATTTAAAAAGGTCAGGACGGATTTTGAGGATTTGCTCTATCAGACATTGAGGATTGCCGGCACCCCCGCGACGGAAGACACCGTAACGCCGGTCGGGATACAGATGGGGCACGGCGTAAAGGCCGCGGCCACACAGAGGATGTTTACTCAAGGCTCGCTGCAAAATACCGACAACGTTTACGACATCGCGATACAGGGCGAGGGTTTTTTTCGAATTCAGATGTATGACGGCTCGTATGCCTATACGCGGGACGGAGCATTCAAAGTTGACAGTGACGGACGCCTTGTTACCAGCAACGGCTACTGGGTGCTTCCTGATATAATAATGCCCGAAAATTTTCTTCCGCAGACGATTAACGTTACAAAGACAGGCATGGTTACGGTAAAGATTCCAAATCAGGACGATCCGGTGCCGGTGGGGCAGATAGAGTTATACAGGTTTCCGAATCCTGTCGGCCTTACCGCCGTGGGCGAAAACCTTTTTAAGGTAACGCAGGCTTCAGGCGAGGCTATACCGGGCAGGCCGGGCTTTGAAGGCATGGGTCAGACTATACACAGATTCCTTGAGATGTCAAACGTTTCCGTCGTGCGCGAGATGGTCGATCTGATAGTCGCCCAGCGCGCCTATGAATTCAACTCCCGGACGATTCAAACGAGTGATAATATGCTGGGTACGGCCACCGGCCTGAAACGGTAATGAACGATGAGCGGTATAACGACTGTAACAGACTCGGCTGCGTACAGATTTTATGACGGCAGGTCATCCATAGATTCTCTGCCGGCGATAGATAGAGCGGTAAATTCCCACCCGGATAGCCGGAAACCAGATTTTTCAGTATTTTTGGATTCAGATGTGGCGAAAAACCGCGAATACGCGGAACTGTCAGCTAAACCATCTATTGAAAAGAATAGCAAATTGTATGAACAATGCGAAGCGCTGGAGACTTTTCTGCTAAAAACGTTGATAACCGGTATGCGCAGGACTGTCGACAAGTCCGAATTCAGCAAGAGCGGTTTTGCGGGTGAGATGTACGAAGATATGTTGTATGACGAATATGCCAAAGATTTTACCCGCAACGCGGGATTCGGTCTTGCGGAACTGGCTTACCTTGAATTGACCGGACAGCGAGGAAAATTGATGAACAACGCCGAACATTGATCAAAACCAAGTTTGGAGGCATTATGCGAAATACTTATAAGAACAGCATAAAAAAAATACCGACGAAACATACGGTCCTGTTGATCGTATTGTTTGCTGTTTACATATTACCGTGTCATGCGAAAGACAATGTGCATTACAAAGAATACCGGTACAGAATCGAGTGGAATTCGGGCAAGTCTGTGCAACAAAACTCCACACCGGTAGCGCTTCCCGAAAAAAAAGCAGGTATAGTCCTTGAGTCTAGGAATGTGAACATTAGGAACGGTATGGGCAGCGGCGGCTGGCGGCGGGAAAAACATATAATACTTGCCGCCCCGAACGACCGTGATCTGGAATCCGCGTATATAAATTCGCCCAGGGCATGGTATTCGGATGAATACCTGGTTACCGTAATGAAAACATCTGATGATCGCTGGTATTGGTGGGAAAACGACGGCAGCTTGCATTTTTACGTCATACTGCAAAGGTAGTATTCCGGCACGGTTAAACTTGTGGATTTAGTTTTAGAATTTGGCCCGGTCGACGCGCAACGGCGACCGGGCTATGCGCTATAATAGCGTCGCATGGCGCTACACGCCGGTCAGACAACGGTATGGATTTGCGAAACAAACTCTGAAAATAACTGCGTAGCGCTTATTTCGCTTCTATGCTTACGCAAAGCTTCGTGTCCAGAATAGGTTCTTTGCACGGGAAAACCGGCATTTTTATATTGCTGGCATTGCTGTCATAATAGTATAGTGCTTCTCCATGTAAAACACAAATATGCCGGTGCGTTGCGGGGGCCGCGCCACCGCAGAGGGGGTAGCGGAAAAGCCGTAGGCTTTGGAGCTAAGGAGCCGGCAACTTACCTTGCCGCGACTTCCTCCTCCTCCTTATACTTTTCTGAGTGGAAACACTATAGCCGCCCGGCCTGAATCGCGGAACCGCGCCTGTGGAGAAGTTTCCGCCGGACCACCTGAATCTAATTTTTCGGCCTGCGGTAGAAAGTACCGGTAAGCTGTTCCGTGCGTATGGTGTTTATGAATGCCTGCGGATCGATCTCTTTTATCGCCACAATCAGCGGGGTAACATCATTGGCGGAAACTACCGAATAAAGCATCGTGCGTTCGGTTTTTAGGTAGCGGCCTATACCGGTAAAAGATGTGGCGTCGTGGTGTGTCATGTCACGTATAATTGTATAAACTTCTTCCGGTTTGCTGGTGATTATAAGCAAAGTTTTTTGCTGGTAACCACGGTATAGGCTGACGAGCGCTGTCGTAGTCGTATACTGAAAGATGATCGAGTACAGGGCTTTTGCCGGGTTAAGCAGGAACGCGGCCAGCGTGAGTACGACACAGTTGCCGGCAAGTATATAGTTCCACACGTCTTTTCCCTGCTTTTCGGAAAAGTAAATGGCGATAAAATCCGTTCCTCCCGTTGTCGCGTCAACGTTTAGACAAAGATTGATGGCTACGGCATTCAGAAGGCCGCCAAAAACGGCGTTTAGCAGATTGTCCTGTAGCTGTAGAAAACTGGTGAAAATCGGAGGTATCCAATCGGATAAAATTCCGCAAAGCACGATATTCAGGCACGAAAGGATGCTGAACCACTTGCCGATAGTGCGAAAACTTATAATAGCGGGCGCCGCGTTCAGTATGATAAGCATCGCCCCAAAAGACAGGTTTATCCCGGCGAACTTTTGCGCGGTCTGCTGTGCCAGAAGCGCTACGCCGCTGAAACCGCCGGGGATGAGCCCGCCGGCGTGTATAAAGGTGTTTACATTAAAAGCCGTCAGTACGGCGCTGATTATGACACAGGCAAACCGCTTTAATGAAATAGGAGTCGTACTAGCCATATACTTAAAGATACTGTACTATAAATAAAATCCTTATATAAGGCATTGCTTGTGAATATCCTTTATAACATTATCATATACCCGCTGGTCCAGATAATTGAATTTATCTTTGTGTTTGCGCAGAAAGCATTCAGGGAAACCGGTGTATCAATAGTGGCGGTAAGCGGCGCGGTGAGTCTTTTGTGCCTGCCGCTCTACAATGTCGCGGAGAAGTGGCAGCGGATTGAACGGGACACGCAAAAAGAACTAAAGCCAAAAGTTGACAAAATCAGGGCCGTATTCAGGGGAGATGAACAGTACATGATTTTGGCGGCATACTACCGCCAGAATCACTACCATCCGGCTTACGCGCTACGGAGTACCTTCGGCCTGCTGATACAGATTCCTTTTTTCATCGCCGCGTATTCATACCTGTCACACCTGGAAGCGTTGAAAGGAGCGCGTTTTCTGTTTATCAGTAATTTGGGCGCGCCCGACGCACTGCTCAAAATAGGGGGGGGGGGGGGATTAACCTGCTTCCGTTATTGATGACAGTCATAAATATGGTTTCCGGCGCGGTTTACGCAAAAGACTTCCCTGTTAAAGACAAGGTACAGTTGTACGGTATGGCCGCTGTCTTTCTGGTTTTGCTGTACAACTCTTCGGCGGGGCTCGTTCTGTACTGGACCTGCAACAATGTTTTTTCGCTGGCAAAGAACTGCTATCATGCCGTTAAATTTCAGCATAAAAGCATTGCCGTGAATATATTTACATCTATGGTACTGGGCTTGTTGGCATTATATATACGGTTTGATTATTACGGCGGAGTGAGTAACATCAGGATAAACACAGCGGTACTGCTGTGCCTTGCCG
>JAITAE010000005.1 GCA_031284295.1 Spirochaetaceae bacterium | reverse complement strand
TGCTATGAAAAGATTTTTTAAAATTGTTAGTGCCGCGATGGTCGCGGCATCCTTGCTGACGGCTGTGGGCTGCTCGAAAAAAGGGGGAGCGTCCGATACAATCAAGATAGGCGTTTACGAGCCGCTTACCGGCGCTAACGCGGGCGGCGGCGCTATAGAGCTGGAAGGCATCAAACTCGCCAACAGGCTGTACCCAAGCGTAAAAGCCGGCGATAAAACGTACAAGGTCGAACTTGTTATTGCCGACAACAAATCAGACAAGGTTGAGGCGGCAAACGCCGTTCAGCGCCTCATCACCAGTGACAAAGTGTCGCTGATACTTGGCTCGTGGGGTTCATCGCTTTCGATAGCGGGCGGCGAGGTTGCGAAGGATGCCGGTATACCGGTAATCGGGCTTTCGTGTACGAATCCGCTTGTTACCAACGGGAACGATTGGTACTTCCGCGTTTGCTTTATCGATCCGTTCCAGGGTACCGTCATGGCGAACTATGCGTACAACGATCTCGGCGCCAACAACGCCGTCATAGTAAGGGAAATCTCCAACGATTACTCAGTGGGGCTCGCTAAATTCTTTACGGATAGATTTGTTGAGCTGACCGGCAGCCCTGCCTCAATCCTTACCACCATAGACTATAACACAGGCGATCAGGATTTTTCGGCCCAGCTTACACAGGTTAAGGCCCTGAATCCCGACGTGATATTCGCGCCCGGTAATTTTACCGAGTCCGCCCTCGTGATTCAGCAGGCCAGGGACCTTGGCATAACGGCGCCGTTCATAGGCGGCGATACCTGGGAAACACCGGAATTCGTGGACGTGGGCTCCGACCGCGTGGAAGGCGCGGTGTTCTCGTCATTCTACGATTCCAGCGTAGCGGCCAACGATGTTGCCAGTACATTCCTGACCGAGTACATCGCCGAGTACAAGAAAGATCCCGCCGCCGTAACCGCGCTTGGCTTTGACGGTTACCTTCTTGCGCTAGACGCGATAACACGCGCCGGTTCGCCAGACCCCTCGGCGATACGGGACGCGATAGCCGCAACGGACGGTTTTGAAGGGGCGACGGGCGTAGTAACGCTTGACGATAACGGGGATGCGACAAAATCGGCTTTCATAAAAGAAATTAAGTCCGGTAAATTCGTGTTCAAAACCATCGTAGCGCCGTAATGAATGACTGTTAACCTGTTTTTACAGCATATTTCAAACGCACTCTCACTGGGCAGTCTTTATGCGCTCATCGCCATTGGGTATACGATGGTATACGGTATACTGAGGCTTATCAACTTTGCCCACGGCGATGTGTTCATGCTGGGCGCTTACATCTCGTTTTACTGCACGACGGTTTTTTTCATGCCCTGGTGGGCGGGCTTTATCGTCGCGATTGGCCTTACGGGGATTTTCGGCGTGGGGCTTGAACGCGCCGCGTACAAACCGCTCCGTTCATCCCCGAAAATTTCGATAATGATAAGCGCGATAGGCGCGTCGTTCCTGATGGAAAACCTTGCCACCGTGATTTTCGGCGGCAGGCCGAAAGGTTTTACCGTGCCGGACGTATTCAACCACTCGGTACGGCTTGGGCCGGTAAGCGTTTCGGCGGTAAGCCTTGTAATACCGGTTCTGACGGCCTTTTTGCTCACCGCGCTGCTGCTGATCGTGCATAAAACAAAGACGGGGATGGCGATGCGCGCCCTGTCTACAGACCTTACCGCGGCGCGGTTGATGGCGATAGATGTAAACAAGATAGTTTCTTTCACATTTGGCGCGGGCTCCATGCTTGCCGCCATAGGGGGCGTGATGTGGGCGACAAAGTACCCTCAGCTTAACCCTACGATGGGTATGATGCCCGGCCTCAAATGCTTCATTGCCGCGGTGATAGGCGGTATAGGCAACATATCCGGCGCCGTGCTGGGCGGCCTCCTGCTCGGCTTCATCGAGATTATGACGATAGCTTTTCTCCCGACGCTGACGGGTTACCGTGACGCGTTCGCGTTCATCATGCTGATAATCGTACTGATGGTTAGGCCTTCCGGCCTGCTTGGAAAGCATCAAATTGAAAAAGTATAAACGGCATCGCGGCGCCGAAACACATTAAACATTGGGGACTGAATATCAGGTATGGATAAAAAGATCACATTCAAGTTAAATATTGCCGCGATCGCGCTTTTTTGTGTGTTTATCGTGTCGGCAAACAAAATTCTCAGTCCCTTCGCGTTGCGTATATTCAACCTGAGCGGCATATACATAATTCTTGCGCTCTCGCTGAATCTGTTGAACGGGTTTACCGGATTATTTTCACTCGGACATTCTGGTTTTATGGCGATAGGCGCGTACGTCAGCGCCCTTTTAACGATGCCGCCCCGGCAAAAGGCGATGAATTTTTTCCTTAAACCGATAGCGCCGTTTCTTGCCAACATCGAATTGCCGTTCATCCCCGCCCTGATTGCGGCAGGCGCCGCCGCCGCGCTCGTTGGTTTTTTGATTGGTATGCCGGTGTTAAGGCTGCGCGATGATTATCTTGCGATAGCTACGCTGGGATTTTCGGAAATTATCAGGGTTGTGCTTACGAATCTGCAGAGCATTACAAACGGCGCGCTGGGCCTAAAGGGTCTGCCGAAATTTGCGACGACGTATATGATATGGGCGCTCGTTATACTGACAATACTGTTTATCACGGCGCTAATATATTCCGCTTATGGCAGAAAATTCATGGCGATACGGGATAACGAAATCGCGGCCCAGGCGATGGGGATAAATGTCGCCAGGATGAAAATCGTGAGTTTTACCATCTCAAGTTTTATTGCCGGCGTGGGCGGCGCGCTGCTCGGTCATTTTATGAATACGATAGATCCAAAAATGTTTACGTTCAATTTGACGTACAACATTATCCTGATAGTCGTGCTTGGCGGCAACGGCAGTATAACCGGCTCCTGCGTTGCCGCGGTTGCCGTAACTATAGCCATGGAAGCGCTGCGTTTCCTGGACGGCCCGCTGAATCTTATCGTGTTTCAGACGCAAGGCCTGCCCGGGCTCCGCATGGTGGCATTCAGCATACTGCTGCTGGTTGTCGTGATATACCGCCAGCAGGGACTAATGGGTAAAAAAGAATTTTCCTGGGATGTGTTGCCTGCCATAAAGCGGCAATTTGTAAAAAAGGGCGGGCGCTGATGCTTGTTTCAAAAAACGTTACGATGCGGTTTGGCGGGCTTACCGCCGTTGATGACTTTTCGGTAAAGGTTGACGATGATGCGATTGTAGGGCTGATCGGCCCGAACGGCGCGGGCAAAACCACGATATTCAACGTTATAACCGGCGTTTATACGCCGGCAAGCGGAAACGTTTTTTTCAACGATAACAAAATTTCAGGCTGGCTTCCACATAAAATAACGGAGGCGGGGATAGCCCGTACTTTTCAGAATATCAGGCTGTTTGGCGAGATGACTGTGCTGGAAAATATCATGGTTGCGGCAAACCTGCATAACGCTTCCTCGCTGGCCGCTTCGGTGCTGCATCTGCCTGGCTATTTGGCGCGTGAAAAAAGATCCCGCGAATTGTCCCGCACCCTGCTGGACTCGGTGGGACTGCTCGAAAACCAGAACGACAACGCTGTATCGTTGCCTTACGGTAAACAGCGCCGGCTTGAAATAGCCCGCGCGCTTGCGACTCAACCCAAATTGCTTTTGCTGGACGAGCCCGCCGCCGGAATGAATCCGCAGGAATCCCGCGATTTAATGGACTTTATTTTGAATGTCCGCAAAAAGTACAACATTGCCGTTCTGCTGATAGAACATCATATGCAGGTTGTAATGGGCATCTGCGACAGGGTTTATGTTCTTGAATACGGCATTACTATTGCGGAAGGGACGCCGCGGGAAATACAAAAAAACAAAAAAGTGATAGACGCGTACCTGGGCGCGGGAGACTAGAAAATGCTGGTGTTAAAAAATTTGTCGGTATATTACGGCGGAATACACGCCCTGCGCGGTATTGACATCGAAGTTGCGGACGGCAAAATTGTCGCGCTGATAGGCGCTAACGGCGCCGGCAAAAGTACGATGCTGAACAGTATCGCCGGTCTGGTAAAAAGTTCAGGCGATATTCTATGGAACGGCAAAAATATATCGGGCAGTGATACTAAAGACATAGTCGCGTCAGGACTGGTACTTGTGCCGGAGGGACGCCATGTTTTCCCAAACTTAACTGTAGACGAAAATTTGAGTCTCGGCGCGTATTTCCGAAAAAATTCAAACGAGATTAAACGGGACAGGGAGCGCTGTTTCGAGTTGTTTCCCCGCCTTAAGGAGCGCATTCATCAGAGCGCGGGTACGCTGTCCGGCGGAGAACAGCAGATGCTGGCGGTGGGGCGCGGCCTGATGGCAGATCCGCGTCTTTTGATGCTGGACGAACCTTCGCTTGGGCTTGCGCCGCTCGTTTCAAAAATGATTTTTGACATTATCCGCGAAATAAATAAAAACGGGACAACGGTTTTGCTGATTGAACAGAACGCGCACGCCGCCCTCGAAACCGCCGACTACGCCTATGTGCTGGAAACCGGCCTTATAACTATGCGGGATAAGGGGAAAGCCCTGCTGAACGATGACCGCGTACGCAATGCCTACCTTGGTGAATGACAAAATGAAAAGAAAATCCAGTTTTTCATTTTTAGCAGGCCTGTTTTTTTTATTTTCCGCCTGCACGGAATTTGGCGGCAGCGCGGCTGTTCTTTTGACAGACAGGCCGGAATTTGCTTTATACGCCGAACAATTCAATGTGAGTCAGGATAAATATAAAGTCGAGATAATTTATAAAAACAATATTGTGGAAAATATTTACAATACAAAAGAAGTTCCAGATATAATCGCGGGAAACTGGTTAAAAAGCGCCTCGACTCTAAAATATTGGCAAAGCGTGGATTTTCTTTTTGACAAGAATCCCGAACTGGAAAAAACTTTTTACCCGTCACTGCTCGCGCTGGGCAGGTTTGACGGCAAGCAGTACCTTGTACCCGTATCATTCAATCTGCCGGTAATGATTTTTTCCAAAAATTATAATCAATTACTGTCGAATCCGTTTACAGTAGAACTGGAAGAAATAAAGAGCCTTGGAAAAGACTTTAACGAAGAAAAAAACAATGTGTATACACGAATTGGGTTTTCACCGCTGTGGAACAATGATTTTCTTTTTGAAACAGCCGTACTTTTTAACGCCGCTTTCAGAGAGGATGACCCGCTGGATTGGAATGAAGATGCGCTTTTGGAAACGATTCGGTATATACGCGACTGGATTGATGAAGCTAATGGCGGGTTAAAAGCCGAAGACGATTTCTTTTTTAAATATTTTTTTGATCCTCCGCAAAAACTCGCGATCGCAGACCGGATTCTGTTTGCTTATATGAATAGTTCCGAATTTTTTACGATCTCCAACGAAACGCAGGCAAACCTGGATTTTCGTATGCTGTCCGACGGCGGACTCATTCCTGTTTCGGAAAATGCGGTGTACTATGGGCTTAACAAAAAAGGAAATTCAAAAAAAGCGGCCCGTGCATTCACCGTTTGGTTTTTCAGGGAAGAGACCCAGATGATGCTGCTGGAAAAAAGCAAGGGAAAACACCTTTCCGATACGATTTTTGGTATTGCGAACGGATTTTCGGCGATGCATACCGTAAACGAAAATGTTTTTCCGCTGTACTACCCGATGCTTTTGGGTCATATGCCGCCTGCCGACCTGCTTGCCGCCCCGAATATTCTGCCGAAAAACTGGATGGACTTTAAAGAGCGCGTTGTCATCCCCTATCTGCGCGACGCCTGCCGCAACGTAAACGATCTGACGCTAAAACAACGCCTGAAAGA
>JAITAE010000188.1 GCA_031284295.1 Spirochaetaceae bacterium | reverse complement strand
ATTCGTTTCGCTTGGTTTCAGCGCCCACGCGCCTATAACAAAAAAAACCGGACTTAAAACGGACTGGCATTTGAGGGATGACCGTTTGGGCGATTATTGTACGGCGGTACGCGGCGCGCGCGGACGATGGTCCGGTAAACTTGATGTTTACCTGGGGCTCGAAGTTGATTATATTGACGGCCTTATCGCGGCAGCCGATTTTGACTGCGCGGAACTTGGACTTGATTATCTTATCGGCTCGGTTCACTATATCACGCCTTCGCGCTGTGTAGACGACTCCCCCGTTGAGTTTGAAAAACTGTTAAACGAAGACTTTGGCGGGGACGCTATGGCCCTTGCCGGCCGTTACTGGGACTGCGTGGAGCTTATGATTTCCGGCGGCGGCTTTGACATAATAGCTCACGCGGACATAGTGAAAAAAAATAATAAAGGTGACCGGTGGTTCTCGTTAAATGATGAACGCTACATAAAACGCCTGGAACGGATAGCCTGCGTGATAGCGGAAAGCGGCCTAGTTACGGAGGTAAACACGGGCGGTCTTAACCGCGGCGTAACCGTCGAGCCGTACCCGTCACCACGTCTCTTGCGGTTGCTCCAAAAAAAAGGTGTGCCGGTTATGATTAACGCGGACGCGCACAAGCCGGAGGATCTGGGCGGTTTTTACGAGGATGCCCGCCGCCTGCTGCTGGAAACAGGCTTCACAAAGCACTGCCTTTTTCAGGGACGTTTAGACGGCAGGCCGGTCTGGAAAACGGAAGCCCTTTAGCCGATGCGCCCGGCGCCGGGTTTTGCCGCACACACCGCCGCTTTTGCGATCCCTACTTTAATTTTTTGGAAAAACAACCGATAATTAAACGATACTCTTTATTGCTGGGTTTAAAACCTATCGTCTTTTGGTATCTTAAATTTGTAGGGATGGATTCGATGAAAAAAATTTATCTGTCGCTTTTTATTGTTGTTGTCGGGCTTTCGGGGGCCCTGTTTGCACAAGACAGTAAACTTTTCGTTACCCGTGTTGATGTTCAGGGTGCAAGCAAATCGCTTGAGATAACCGGTTACAATGGAACCGGAAAGACCGTTGTGATTCCCGCGAGTATTGACGGTATTCCGGTACGCAAAATAGGTAACGGAGCATTCAAGCTCAAGGGGCTTACGGAAGTAATTATCCCTAACGGGATCGAAGTCATTGGCGACCAGGCTTTTTTTGGCAATCGGCTCGAAATGGTTACCATCCCGCTATCAGTGAAAGTAATATCAGATTCCGCTTTCGACAGTAATTTGCTACGTATGGCAACAAATGGCGATGTACCGGCTGCCGCTGAAAAATCTGGCACGGTGTTCACCCCTTCACGCAACGTAGCGGTTTCGGTACAGCCTCGCGTAAAAATCTACTATATTGCCGTGGATAAACTGCGCCGTGGGCAAATCACCCAAAACGGCAAGGTGGTAAACTACGATGACTTCTATAACCCGCTTGCCGGTTTTGACGGAGGCTACAAGCCTGTTTACAACTCGCGGACGGTTCCCGTTCTGGTAAAAGATACCAGCGCAAAAGCGCAGCCGCCGGTTTTTCCGATGACGGCGGCGCCGGTCAGTAAAACTTCCGTACGGATTCCCGCCTTAACGACGGCAACTAATTCCGGTACGGCGGATACTTCCGTCAAAAAAAAAGCCTGGCCGCAGCCCACCGGCGCCGGCAAAGGTACCGTGCCCAAGCCGGGTATGCCTGAAGCCCGCGGCGTTTATTATGTCGAAAAACCGTTAAATAACATCATAGAAACACAGCCCAACAAAAACGGCTCGTATGGGGGTGGTATCGGAAGTTACGCCTACAAGGGCCAGAATTTGGACTTTATTGTCATTCCCGAAGGAACAACGTATATTGGAGTGGCGGCTTTTTACTCGAACAACCTGACTGCCGTTACGATTCCTAATTCTGTACGTGTCATAGGCAGCCAGGCGTTTATGGGTAACAATTTGGCTTCCATAACGATAGGCGAAAATGTTACGGTGCAGTATGACAGTTTTCGCTACCAGTTTTCGGATTATTACCGGATGAACGGGTTTAAGGCCGGTACTTATATCCTTAAGGCGGGACATTGGAATTATGAGGGGAATGAAAAGAGCTATATACCCATAGACGTCAGGTAGCGCCGTGAAGGAAAGCTCAACACGCTTCCAGGCTTTTGTTGAGATATGGGTAACCGTTTATACTTTTTGGATGGGAATTTTTGACATGAAAAAAACAATTACATTTGCGATAAGCTGCCTTTTTGCGGCGGCTTTTTGCGCCGCGCAGACTCAGACAAGCGGCAGCGGTTTTCGTCAGGAAGGCATCGCCTCCTGGTATGGCGCGGAATTTGAAGGGAGACCGACGGCTTCGGGCGAATTTTTCGATCCGAATCAGTTTACGGCCGCGCACCTCGATCTGCCTTTTGGCACTATGCTAATCGTCACTAATGTGGTAAATGGCGAGAAGGTCGTGGTACGTGTCAATGACCGGGGCCCCTATACAAAGAGCCGCATCATAGATGTTTCCAGAGCGGCCGCCGAAAAACTTAACATAATGGAAACGGGAACTGCCCAGGTAATTATCGAACTGGCCCCGCGAAACGTCGTTGCCGAGGTTCCGTCCGGCGTCTCGAACACGGTTGCCGAGCGGACAAGCGGCGCAGCCGCCACAGCGGAGCCGGCTGGAAATAGCGCGGGCGCGGCCACGGCCACGGCATCCGCCGCAAAACAGGAGCCGCCCCAGTCCGCTCCGGAAACGCAGGCGAATCCTGATGTGGTACAGGAGACTGCGGCGCTGGAGCCTAACACCCAGGCCTCTTCCACCGGCAGCCAGGCGGCTGTGACCTTACCCGCAAACATGGCGGCTCCGTCATATACACCCCAGCAGCCGGCGCTGGCCCAGACATCTTCCACGCCCGTAACTCAACCCGCGGTCAGAAGTCCGACCCAAACATCCGCGGCCCGGACGGCAAGCCCCGGAACATCCGCCGCCCAATCCTCAAGCGGAAGGGCGTCGGCCCAAACACCCGTGACCCAGCCTCGGATCACCACATCACCCCAAACATTACCGGCGGCACCGGCCTCATCGTCGCGGACGCAATCCGGTTCCGCGCCCATCGCATCCTTTCAGCCCATACCTACCGTAACACGGCCACCAGCGTCCACAACGGGTACCGCGCCGGTCATGCCCGGTTCCGCAATGGTACCGTCGATTCCGCCCGTGTCCACACCCGTCCCGTCCCAGCAGACACGCAACCAACCGGTCTATGCTTCAGCCGAAATAGCCGGCGGCCCCTTTGTGAGCGGCAGGTACTACCGTTTGCAGGTTGGTTCGTACAAAGTGTCAAGGAACGCGGTAGAGGTTTTCGACCGCCTGTCCGCCGCCGGCTTAAACCCGCAATGGGAACCCTACGGCGACCTGTACCGTGTCGTAATCAGTAATGTCCGCGCGGAGGATATAAATACGATAGCGGTGCGATTGGGCAACGCAGGGTTCAAGGAAGCTATCGCCCGCGAAGAACGCTAAGCGCGGGAGGTTTGGCATAAGTCCGCAGGCGGGTTTTATGTTTGTTGAGGGCAGCGATTCCGCCGGGTTGCCCCTGTCCGGGGGCCCGGCTATCTGCCGGCGCCGGACCGTCAACAAATTAAGGCGGGGACAGTTTGCCGCGCTTTGAGCAAAAAACCTACAAGCGCGACAGTCCGTTAAGCGGCTGCCGAATTTGTCGGGAGAGAGGCTTGGCGGCGGCAGTGAAAAGTGAGAGCCCAGTCAGAGCTAGTTCGAAGCCAGATTAATTCTGTTCAGAGGTGAATTATTGGGTTTCCGAGAGAAAACCGGACTTAGAGCCTCATGTTATGTAGTATCCGCCGGTGTTGACGGGCGGGCGGCGGATTGGGGGGTAGCGTAATAACCGCTTGCATGGTTGAACAACCGGCGAAGCCGGTTGTTTTGAGTTTGCGTCGCAAACTCCACGCTAGATGGCGGGTATGGAGCGTAGGGGGGACGGAAAATTAAGGCGGCTATATGCTACAGACGGTATGGAAATCGTCCCCCCCTTGTATCAAGAATCAATGAATACTTAGAAGTTTGCCGCGCTTTGAGCAAGGGTCTCCTCCAGAGGCTCATTCAGCATGGAAGTTTATCAACTCTTGTGTCTGCGCACAGACACAAGCGCGAACGAAACCCTGAAAATCGCCTGCGGGCGATTTTTTACCCCCGCAAACTCCGGCAGCAGGCCGGATAATTGTGGGTTTTTATAAATTTAAAAACCTACAAATGTAACAGGCTGCCGGCAAACAACCGGGACGCAACGAATCTACCGGTGTATATTAAAGCCGCTGGCGGGGATGCCCGTTGCCGGTGTACCGCCTTTCATACGCAAGAATTATAGACAGATGAATCTCAAAGCACTTGTAATTTTTGTTTTAACTTTCCTGTCTTCCAGGGTTTTTGCACAGCCCGTTGAGGGACCGGAACTGCTGTGGCGGCAGGTTTTGGGTGGAGTCGCGTTGACCCGTCCTGCTTGGCAGTTGGAATCGGTCATCGTTGTCTGTGAAGGTGGAATCGTCAAGGCTTTCGGCAGCAGCGGGGCTCTGCTGTGGGAATACAAGGCGGGCGGCAGACTGTTGCCGTTTATCACGCGGTCAGGAAACGGGGCAAGTTATATTTGCCGTACCGACGGGACATTTCACGCGATAAACCGTGCCGGAAGGCTGTTGTGGAAGGTGAACCTGAAAGACAGACTCTCAGCGCCGCCCCTTATCGGGTGGGATGATCGTATTTTTGTATTTTTAACCGGGAAACTATGCTGTTTTACGGCAAGCGGAACCCAGCTTTGGCAGATACAGCTTGAAAGTCCGCTCGCGGCCCGCCCGGTACCGGACAGGGCCGGTGGTTTTGCCGGGGCCTTGGAAAACGGAAAGCTCATACGGGTGAGCGCGTTTGGAAAAATGGATGTTTTACAGCTTTCCGCGGCGCCTGTTGCCGTTATGACTTTGCCTCCAACGGAAGGCCTGAACGGGGGGCGGCTGAGTTTTATCGCCGTCCATTCTGACGGCAGGATGGAACTTGCCGGAGATGACGGCGGCCTTACCGAAGCGCCAAAGTTACCGGCGGCTCCCATTGCCGTAAAGGAACGCGGCGGCCTGTTGGCGGTCTTTCTAGCAACCGGCAATCTTGCCCTCATCTCGCCGGAACAGGACTTTGGCGTTATATGGAGCGTAAAAACGGGGTTTGCGCGTCAGGACGATGGTGTAGAAATTGACTGGGATGAAAGGGGGATATACCTGCTTTCAAAAAGCGGCGGCGAAGGCTACAGCCCGGAGGGCGCGCGCCGTTGGAATATGAAGTTAAGCGATAGCGTAACAACGCCGGTGCTGGACGGGAACGGCGTGATGTATTCTTGCGGTAAAGACTGGATACTGTACGCCTACCGTGTCGAGGATGACAAGCGCCCGCCTGATGATAAAGAAGTGTACAGTTTTGAGGCCGAGGGGATTTACGGGCTGGGGGAAGCGCCATTGAATTCCGAGTTTCCGCTGTGGTTTGGGTTTTCGCTCAACATGGTGGAAGCCGGAATAAGGGCCGGTAATTTGGGCGAAATGGAGCCGGCCTATACAAAACTTCTGCTTGGAATAGTGGACGGCCCAGGTCAGCCGGGCCGGCAAAACAGTTTTGAAAGCCTGAACCTGCGCATAAAGGCCCTGACGCTTCTTGGCCTGATCGGTTCGCGTGAGACCATACCCTTTCTGACACGGGTTTTCCGCCAGGAACGGAATCTGATTATCAAGAGCGCCGCCGCCGAAACCATAGGCGCGATAGGCGTCGATCCTGAAGGCAGGGCGCTTGACGCATTTGCGGAGCTCATTGTGCTGCCCGGACCCTACCTCCGGGAACGCCTGCTCGCAAGCATAGCCGTGTCAATAGGAAACCTCTGCCGGTTTTCAGGCCCGCCGCTAAGCGGACGCGGCATTCCCCTGCTTGTAAGCCTTACATACGCCTCGCAGCCAAGGAGTGTACGGAGCCGCGCCGAACGGGAACTTGCCGCGATCTATAGATATTGACCGGACAGCCGCTTACAGGTTTAGCGCAAAAATTTTACTCATTCTTTTATAGTTATAGTTTTCGCGGCGCGGGGAAGGCAGGCTGTTTATGTCAACCTCGCGGAAACCTAGCAGTTCAAACCAATCCTGAGTCTTCGTGGTAAAAACAAGAACGCGCCGCATACCTAAATTACGCGCCTTGTCAATCAGGTAGTGTACGATGCGCCGGCCTATATTCATGGATGAATACGCTTTGTCCGCGGCGAGAGCGGCAAGTTCAGCCTGACCGTCACCCAGGTCGTGCAGCGCGCCGCAGGCGTGTATCGAACCGTCTATTACATACACAACATAATCATCTTTATTTTTTTGCACATCCTCCGCGTTGCGCCGTATCAAAATATCCTGCAAAACCAAAGGCTCCATGATGTGTAAAATATCAGGAATATCGGAATTGTGGATACCGCGTATCGATTCGTATTCGTCGGCGTACAGCATCGTGCCGGAACCCAAATTGGTAAACAATTCGTTCAGTATGGCCCCTTCTTCGAGTCCGTCAATTATATGAACACGTTCAACGCCCGCTGTGGAAGCGGACAGGGCAAGGCGCAGCATATCCAGGCATTTTTTTTTGCCGGAGTTTGTTTCTTCGCCATCTTTATTAAGAAACAGGATTTCTTCCGTTTCGCGCGGATTCAGGCGTATTATACGTCCGTCCGGCGCGGTACGGGTATGGATCGGCAGCGTCAAATCCGCTTTTTTCAGATCATCGCCCGCCGTTACGATAAAAAGTTTTGCCGCGTTCAATGCGGACGCGACCGCGACGGCAATTTCGTTACTCGGCACATTGTAAGGCTTGCCGGCGGGGCTCCAGCCTATGCAGGGAAGTATAGGTACCATACCCAGATCCAGAATACGCGCAAGCGCCCGCGTAAAAATTTTATCCACAGTACCCGTATGTTCCCTATCCACGCCGTCTATCACGCCGCGCCCGCGCGCCCGCACAAAATTGCCGGTAACCGCGTCAACACGGCTCGCCGAAAGCGCCGTCATGTACCGCGTAGCGACATGAAAGGCCGCCATTTCGGCAAACGGAATCGCGTTTCCGGCGGTAATACGCTCGCTGCCGGAATACGTTGACACAATGTTGTATTTAAGCAGAACCGCGTCTATCCATTCCTTGCAGCCCGGCACGATAACGACACGGATTCCGTTCGCGGTCAGCAGCGCCACATCCTTCATCAGGTACGGAAACCCGCGCCCATCGGTAACCGGAAAATCAATTTTAAACACCATCGTGGAGTTTTTAAAACGGCTCTGATAACCAAAGGCTTCGCGTATTACATTGATGTGCTGTGGCCCGGATTCATCGTTTATGTTCACAAATCACCCAGACAGGTTTTTATTAAATCCAATTTAAGATCGCGCAGTTTTTGCGTTACCGCAACCTTGTAAATATGCGGATTCAACAGCCGTTTGTACCGCACATCCATTGTTTCAAGCTCCGAGGCGCAGTGTTTTTGTATATCCGCCAAAGACGGATTCGGAGAGATCCGCGTTCCACCCTCGATGCGTTTTTTCAGCATGAGGAGGGGTGGAGTTTCGAGCGTATGGGAAAAATGCCTGTAGTCCGCCGATGGATGATAGAAAACATAGTTTTCACCCGCCGTTAATTTTTCAGCCGCCCCGGGGTTTTCAATATCGTCAACGGAAAGAATATCGGCAAGCGCCATCCCGTTGCCGTCCCTTAGGCGCAGCACCTGTTTTACGGCGGGATTTGTCGTCTTTTCAGGGTTGTCGGAAACTTTGATTGCGGGAACAAGGATGCCCCGCTCATTTTCGTACGCGGCAAGTTTGTAAACGCCGGTAAACGACGCATCGTCCCCGCCCGTTACCATGCGCGTCCCGACGCCCCAACTGTCTATCGGGGCGCCCTGATTCACCAGCGTCGAGATAATTGATTCATCCAGGTCGTTTGAAACCGCGATAGTAGCCTTTTCGCAGCCCGCCTCGTCAAGGCATCGCCGCACCGCCTGCGAGAGGAATTGCATATCCCCCGAATCCAGGCGCACACCGAAACTGCCGCCCCTGTCTATTATTTTTTTGCCGACTTTTATCGCGTTTACAACGCCGCTTTTCAGCGTGTCGTAAGTGTCAATCAAAAAAACCGGATGGACGGGATACAGTTCCGCATAGGCATGAAACGCCTCCTCCTCGTCAGAAAAACTCATCACCCACGAGTGCGCCATCGTACCCATCGCCTTGATGCCGAACTCTTTGGCGGCAAGCGTGTTGGACGTACCCACCGCGCCGCCTATAATCGCGGCCCGCGAAGCGGACATAGCGCCGTCCGGCCCCTGCGCCCGGCGCAGCCCGAATTCCATTACGCCGCCCTTCCCCGAAGCAAGGTATACCCGCGCCGTCTTTGTGGCAATCAAACTTTGAAAGTTGATGATATTGAGCACGAGCCCCTCTATTATCTGACATTCAATAAAGCTGCCGTCAATTCTCAATATCGGTTCCTGCGGAAAAATAACGGAACCTTCGTCCATCGCGTATAAATCGCCCGAAAAATAAAATGTTTTCAGGTATTCAAGAAAACCGTCATCAAAAAAATTCAAATCCTTCAGGTACGCAATATCGTCAGCGGAAAACGTAAATGTTTTTAGTTTTTCGAGCAAGGTTTCGAGCCCGGCAAAGATAGAATAGCCGCCCCTGAACGGATGCTTGCGAAAAAACATTTCAAATACAGCCCGTCTGTTTTTTTTCTTTTTCCAGTAACCCTGCGCCATTGTCAATTCATAAAAATCCGTGAAAAGCGCTGAAAGATTCCCCATAGACACCCCCGTTGTTTGTCAATTCGTATTGACAAGACTGTTCGATAACCAACCGGGTTATCGAACAAGTCTATTATATATTCACGGCGTTCAGGCGTATTTTTACCTCCGCCGTCAGCGCGCCGCAATTTCATTTCCAGCATAACTATAGCGAAAAAAAGACAAACCGCAAAGGGTGCCATGCCCAGGGCAGCGTCATTAAAAAATCCGTGCTATAGCGGAACTTGCCTTTGACAACGCTGATTATTAAAAAGGGGGGCGCTGTTTTCCATGCCGTCACCGGCACATAGCCGCATCATCGCCGCGCCCCCCAGCCCAATAACAGCGCGCGAAACATTGAGCGCGTTTAGGCAAAAAATGCCGCAGGCTGTGGCGCGGGACCAGGCCGCTGTTTAGAATAAGTTTT
>JAITAE010000164.1 GCA_031284295.1 Spirochaetaceae bacterium | reverse complement strand
GGAACCGCGGACGCAATCTGGAAGCGTGTAAAATCTACCGGCGCTTTACTAGCGCTGATGTACTACCGCGCATTTCACTATTTGATGATGGACAGCGCGACGAGTCCGTTGTAGATCAGTTGGACCGAAAAACCGGCAAGTATGAGCCCCATTATTTTTTCCATTACAAAGATGCCCATCGTGCCTAGTATCCGCAGGATAAGGGTGCTTGCGCGCAGTACCGCAAACATAACCAAAAGCCCTGCCGCCAGCGCTGGCAGTAACAACAGCACGCTATAAATCCAGGAATCACCGCTCGATACATAGGTCATTATAACGGTAAGGATGCCGGGACCGGCAATCATCGGGATAGCCAGCGGGAAAAGGGCCGTAAAGCCGCTTTGCGTTTCTTCTTCACCGGTGGAAGTGGTCCGGTTGGGCTTAGGTTTTGAATAGATCATCTCAAATGAAATCATAAAAAAGAGTATGCCGCCTGATATATAAAAAGCCCCCGGCTTGATGCCAAAGAATTCTAGTATATACTTTCCGCAAAACAGGAATATCCCCAGTACCAGCGCGGCAAACAGAATGGCTTTTAGGATGACGCTGTTCCGCGTTTTGGCGTCATACGATGATGTAATGCCCAAAAAATACGGTATGATACCTATAGGGTCCATGACTATCAGTACCGTAAAAAGCATCTGAAAGAAACCGTGATCCATAATATCTCCTCTGCCATGTCCGGATTTTTTGACGTGAGTTAGATGAAATTGTGAAGGTCTGCCAATCAACGTCTATCTTCACGAATTATTCGGACAAATCAATATTATTCGCGTAATTGCCGATTTAAGTCTGGCGGTTTAAAAGGCTAAAAGCCTACGAAACCGCGTTTTAACGCGATCTGTCCGGAAGTTTTATTTTCCGCACGAATCATTTTACACTCTCCGCCAACCCTGTCAAGCTGGTTCACTCTTCACTCTTCACTCTTCACTTATCACTACTCACTTATCACTACTCACTTATCACTACTCACTACTCACTACTCACTACTCACTACTCACTTATCACTACTCATTGCCGCCGCAGGCCTGTTTGCGCGCGGAGGCTCATTGAAAACTCCGTATAACCCAAGGACAACCATGTTCCCGCCTGTTTACTTTGAAGTGGCCGCTTACACGGAGAGTTTTAAGGCGGCGCCAAGGGTAAGGCTGAAGGGGGGCATCGTGTAGCCCCGGTAGTATTCGTAGCGGCGGTCGAGCAGGTTGGAGGCGGCGATGAAGAGTTCGGCGTTTTCGATGCGCCAACGCGGGTAGGTGAAGGAGTAGGCGAGGCGGATGTTCACAAGGCTGATGTCGTCCAGGCGCTGACTGCCGGAAAGCTCGAAAAAAGAGGCGCTGCTGTTTGAAAGACCGCCGCCGTACAGATCGTGCAGGAACTGCCAGTCGCCGCCAAAATGAAAGTTTTCCAGAAAAGTCCATTTGAAACCGGCGGAGGCGGTAAAGACGGGAGTGTACGGCATACGGTCAACCTCCTTCCCATCCTCGCCCCGTGCGAGAAGGCCCGTGATCCAGTTGAAACCGGCGAAAATCACGAGCCGCTTGAGCGCGCGCCGCCCGGTGTTCAGCGAAAGGCTGCCGCCGGCCTCAAGCCCCTGGACACGGAAGTAAGAAGCCATAGACACGTTGCCGGGGGCGACCCGCCCGGAAGTTACGATACGATCCCTCCCGTCATCGTAATAGTACGAAGCGCTGAGGGAAAACAGAGAGCGGCGGCGGTAAGAAATCCCCCATTCAAAATGATTAACTGTCTCCGGACGGGAGACCGTAAGGTCAAGCCCGTCAATCTCGTCTGACTCGACAAGCCCCTGTAGTATGGCCGGCGCGGGGTAAACAATCCCGCGCGCGTAGCTGAAACTCAGTTCCAGATCATTCCAGCCGGCTACAAACCCGGCCTGCGGCGAAACGGAGCCGGCCCAGACGGAATGGGCATAGACGCGCAGTCCGGCAGACGGTATGACATAGAAACGCCCGCCTGCAAGACTGAAATACTGACTGACGGCGGCGAAGGGGGAAAACAGCGTTGACAGCGGAAACTCGGCAAGAATCGGGCTCGCCCCGTTATGATTCTCATTCACGGTACCGCTCATATCCAGATCGAGACCGCCGGTAACATCGCCGCCCCTCCAGAACGAAAAAACCTCCTTTGCCCTCAGCCCCCAGCCGTTCAGCTCCTGCCGCGACCAGCCGCCGGGAGCGCTTTCGTCAAGAATCCTGAAGTCGGTAAAGTTGTAGTACAGCTTAGCGAAACCCTTTGCGCCGTCGTACTCGTTGTTCGCGGTAAAGGTACTGAAGATAGTGTCCGTCTTGTAGGTAGAAAGTGTTTCGCTCTTTTTCTGGCCGGCTTTTGGGGCCTGCATCGTTTCCGCGTCAACAAAGTTACCCAAAAGGCGCAGGTTCCAGTTGGCGTTTAACCAGAGGCCGGTATTGACGTAGTAACTCTGCTGGTAAGCGGCGGAATGAACCATGTGGCCGTCTGTGGAAACCCAGCTTTGGGCGGCGTAAACGTCGAAGGGCCCTTTTCTGATGCCGGCGGAGGCGTTTTCGCCTATCGTGTTGAAACTGCCGCCGGAAAAGCCGGTCTCGGCGGACCAACCCTGTTCGTCCTGGAACCTGGGGATAACGTTTAGCGCCGCGTAACCGGCCCCGAAACTGGCGGGCTGGGGCGATTTGAAGACCTCGACGGAGTTTACGGCAAAGACGGGAATGCTGTCCGCCATGGACTGACCGTAAATCAGGCCGTAGCGGGGCACGCCGTCAAACGAAACGGTAGTTTCCAGGGATGGGTGGGTGTAACCCCTGCCCCGCACGTACAGGCTGTTGCCGGTATTCGTACCGATCACGTTTTTTTTGCTGAACATGACGCCCGGTACGTCCCGCAACGTATCGAGCAGGTCGAGCGAGCCCTGTTCGCGAATCCTCTCCGCCGTAACGACATTCCTCCGCGCCCCGAAATTATCGGTTTCAGGCAGCACGGGGGCGGGCGGCAGCGCGTCCTCCTCTAATGTGAGGCCCGCGCCTTCCATCTCGATGCCCCAGTCCTCCTTATCGATCCCATCCTCCTTATCGGGCGCGGTGTCCGCCGCAAACAGGGGCGGCGTGAGCAAAGCCGCAAGAAGCGGCAGGGCAAAAAACTTTTTATTCAACATCGCATACTCCGTAAAACATATTTTTAATATAGTGAGCAGTGAGCAGTGAGCAGTGAGCAGTGACGATACTTCAAAGCATACTTATTTACCAAGTTATATTTCTCACTCTTCACTCTTCACTCTTCATCGCTCATTGCTCATTGCTTGCTATTGCTGTATACTCGTTCACATGATTACCATAGAACGAACCGTAACCATTCCCGCCGACAGGCGGCTCCGGCTGGACGTGGCGCTGCCGGATACCTTCAAGCCGGGCTCCGCCCTTCGCCTTGAGATACGCGCCGCTGAAGCGGACGGCGAGGCGGGCCCCGCAGCCCGGCCCAAAACGAAAGAGTCCATGCTTGCCGCCGTTGACCGCCTGTGCGGCCTGTACGCCGGTGTAGAACCGCCCGGCGCGTATCTTGAACGCCACCACGCCGAGAACCTGCTGGA
>JAITAE010000003.1 GCA_031284295.1 Spirochaetaceae bacterium | reverse complement strand
GGATCAACGTGCAAAGCACGTTGATCTCCCATCCTGCTTAACCCATTAAGGAAGGAGTGTCAACTTCGTTGACATTCGCATTAAAGTAGCACCGATTGCGTCAACTACGTTGACGAATGCGCATTCGCATAAATCAGTGCTTCCTTAGAGAGTTTGCGCGAAGCGCAAACTCCAACCGTTGTTGGGTGAAAGGCGCGTAGTATCCCAACACTATTATAAATACCGGTTTTCCCGTGCGGGAGCCTGTTCAGGACAAGAAGCTCCGCGCAAGGGATTGGAGGGGTTTAGCCACGCCGCAGGCGGGGCCGGAGCGGTAGCGCAGCCCCGGAAAGCCCGGTTTCCGCCGTAGGCGGAAATGCGCCCAAATCCAAAACCACAAGGTTAATCGTGCCGGGATAATAGTTCCACCCGAGACCCCTTAGTGTTTGTACTTCATGGTTTCCAGTTTCGTGTCGCCCCGTAACACATCAAACCAAAGCTCCTTGCCGGCTTTTTCGCGGAGAACACGGTAGAAGGCGTTCAGATCGCTCACCGGTTCACCGTTCACCGCCGTGATGATATCCTTGATCTGTATACCGATAATGGCGGCGGGAGCCTTGTCGATGATCTGCATTACGACAAGGCCCTTTTTCACATTATCACCCAGTTGCAAATCCTTCTTGACCTTGTCACTTACAGGCGCCACAAAGAGGCCCGGCCAGAGTTTACCGTTTTCCGCCGCCACATCGTTGTTACGGATGGCAATGGTAACCGTTAAATCCAGACTTTTGTCCTCGCGAAGCACGGTAAAGATATGCCGTTGGCCCGCCTTTAGATCGGCAACGATGCGGGTCAACTGGCGAGAACTGCGTACTTCCTTTTTGTCAACCGCCGTTATAAAATCACCGGGCTGTATGCCGGCCTTCGCTGCCGGCGAATCGAGAAATACACCGGAGGCGAACGCGCCCTGCCTGCCCTCTATACCCATATCGCGGGATGTTTCGCTGTCAACATCCAGCAGTGATACGCCAAGCCAGCCGTCCCTTACCTCGCCTTTCGTTATGAATTCATCAATAATGGACTTCGCGTTATTGATCGGTATGGCAAAACCCAGACCCATTGAACCGCCGCCCGTGCTGCTCGCTATCCACATATTGATGCCAATAACCTCACCGCGTATGTTTACCAGAGCGCCGCCCGAATTACCCTGATTGATCGATGCGTCCGTCTGGATGAAGTCGTTGATATTATCCCCCGGTCCACCGGTACGTCCTACGGCGCTTACTATACCCATGGTCACGGACGATTCGAAACCGAGCGGATTGCCCACCGCTATAGCCCAGTCACCCACATCAACAAGGTCGGAATCGCCGAGTACAGCAAGCGGATAATTATCCTGCGTGGTGAACTTTACCATAGCAAGATCGCGGCGCTGCTCGCGGGCCACGAGTTCCGCCGGATAATCTCTGCTATCTCCGGTCGCTATCCGTATCTCATCAACCGGTTTCCCGTTGCTGTCGGTAACGACGTGGTTATTTGTCAAAACAAAATAAGTATTATTTTCCTTCCTGACTATTATGCCCGAACCGAGCCCCTGCGAACGGAATTCACGTCCGTCGTTGCCGGGCTGCTGCGGCCCAAAGAAAAATTCAAACGGGATGCCCGGAAAGCTGGGCGTCTCTTGCTTGCGTACGGAAACGGTTTTAAGTTCCACAACGGACGGAACTATCTTGTCCGCTACCGCGCGGAACACAGTTTGTATACTTTCCGCCACCTCAAGCGCGTTGGCCGGGATCGTTACCACGTTTTCCTGGGCTTTCACCGTTGACTTTGACTGCGGACTCGTGCAGGTAAACGACAAAAACGCGAACGAAAATCCAAAAATCGCGCCCAGCAGAACCAAATTAAATACGAAAAAGTTTTTTGACGAAAGTTTATTCAGTAAATTCATAAAATACAAACTCCTTTTTAGGATAAGTATAAGTTTTTAAAGTTAAAAATGGCGGTTTTAAAAGCCATTAGTGAACAGTAATCTTACCAACGTAAGCATACCATTTTTTATGTTAAATGAAAATACCACATGAAAAGTTACAAATCAATTTGCGTCGCCGGCTCGGCGCGGGCTTCAACGCCGGACATACGGCCCAAAAGTATCGCGGAAGCTTCCGCGTGGTTTTTCTGGTTTTCGTTGCGGTAAAAAAACAAAATCTGTACGGTCTGCGCAGCCCGCCCTTTTGAAATAAAGTCATGCAGGCTTGAGTCCGGCATTGCGGCGCTACGGGCCAGGGCCATTACCACCACACTGCGCGGACCCGCAAGCGTGGAGAGTGGCGGCAGTTTAAGGCCGTAGCCCGGCGCGGTGCGGTACGGGTAGGCAAGCAGCTCGGGAAGTTCCGCCGGCGGGCCGCTTTTAAGGCTGCCGCCTGTAAAGCCAAACAGGGCCTCGATGCCGGAAGCCGCCTTTTCCAGCAGAAGAGCCAGGGCCGTTGAACAGAGTGAGTCTACCAGGGAGGCGCCTTCCTCCGCCGAATAAAGTGAGCTGTCGGTGTCAGTATCGACAAGCAGTATAAACTGTGAATGCGGCGGCGGCTCATGCTCTTCCTGCCTTACAAACAGTTCCCCCGCGTGGGAGTAGAGCTTCCAGTTTATGCGGCGCGGGTCGTCGCCTGGAATATAAGGCCTCTGTTCCGTAAGGTCGTCCGTCTTGCGCATCTCGGTTTCGTTCCGTCTTTCCGCGCCGCTTGCGAGGTGTCTTACCGCGAGCCGCGTTTCTGACGGAATTGGCAGCACGAGGAGGCGTTCGGCCCTGTCCTGAGGCAAAGCCAACGCATAAAGAAAGAAACCAAATATATCCTGTATGACAAGGCTATCATACTCGCCGTAGTAAGCGCCGCGCCGTGGCGCCGGAAAATCCGCGGCGGCTTTTTTGAAAAAGCCGCCGTCAAAAACATATTCGATTTTTTTACCGTCTTTTGTGGCAAGTTCCAGCCTGTAGCGTATCAGCACCGCAGGCATTTGAAAAAAGTGAATCTGCCGTGAAAGCCGTAGCGTTCCGTTTTTACCGGCGACCGTTTTTTCAGGGATTATGCGCGCGGACAGCGCGGCCGCCTTTTTTTTGTGGAACAGGGCTGTCAGAAAAACCGACAAAAAACAGTACGCAAGGCAGAGCGTGAATACCGCCCCGGCAAGAATTAAGACAGGTTCTTTGCGCACAATGCCCGCCGCAAAACCAAGCGCGGCAATGCAGATCGTAAAAATTCCCATGGAACGCGGTTTGGGGAGTTTTGCGGCTCGCATCATTTACTCAAGAATATATCGTTCTTGCCGTCGTAGGCAACCTCAGTTTTTAATTCGGAAATTGGCAGCCATTGAATCACAAAAGACACCTGCGTATCGAATTGATAGTTCTGGCCTGTCGGACGCCAGGGCGACATTGAGACCGTAAGCTTAGCGTCCCAGTCACCCAAATGGTGTGTTGTTGAAAAATTGAATGACTTTAATTTGAAGCCTGAATTCCTTCGCAATTCTTCGTTGTCAAACCTGAATGAATTGATTAAGTCTTCAAAAAAATTATCGTTTATCGACGCGGACTGCGGTATATCTGACGAATACTCACTAAATAACGGAAGATCCTTCAAATACCAGTACATTTGTGTGTTTTTTGAATTCGTTCCCATTGAAAGCGACAGGAATTTTGTAATATTCAAGGTAAGGTTGACTGAAAATTCAAGGTACGACTCGGTATAGCTCAGCAGGTTAAGTCCAAGCCTTATGCTTGGGTCCAGCGAAAAAGAAAGTAATTTGCTTAACAAATTCTCTTTTTTGAATGACGGGTTAAATGAAAAGTTAAGCGATACAGGACGTAATTTTTCCTCACTGTTTTGATCCGTATTCCAGCCGGTTACGTTGCCGCCCGCATCCTCAACCAGTACACGTTTTTTTACACGTGACGACGCATAGACTGTGGAAAATTTACCAAGCGTCAGCGTAGCGTTATAAGTTGTCAAATCTGAATATTCCGGGCTGTAAGTTATAACCTGATCGAGTTTATATCCTGTTTTAAATGTCAATGTTTCGGTAAAGTATACAGGCAAATACTGCGGATGATCCGAAAAAGGTTCATTTATGTCTGTCCTGATATTTGTTGTGGAAATCCACGCGTTTACCGTACTGTTCATGCCAAGCTTTGAAGTAAGCGGCGGTAAATCCGTACTTAGCTGCAAGCTCTGCGTTTTATCCAATATTGAAACACCCACATTCATTGCAAGGTTGTGCCGGCTGATTTTTTCTTTATCCCATCCGCCGTAAACGACATCCCATTCAGGGTCGCTGCCGTTAGCGCTGACAAGTTTTGATTCCGCCAGCTTTCCTTCCAGCGAATACTTGACGTTTGTATTTTTCCATGCCGATGCCCAGTAAAACGGGTTTAACGTCGTACTATGCACCCATGATGTTGACCAGCTTGTATTCTGATAATCGCCGTATTTTTCATCGTCAATTTTCTTCTGCGTGTCGTAATCCGTGGTTTCCAGATTTCTGTATGGATGATCCTGCCACTGCGCCCTTCCCGTGATTCCGCCCGACAGTGAAAACAGATTATTGTTTGGGTCAGATATATTTATGTTGGTGTTTCCGTTTACGCTGATACGCGTTAAAACTGATTTAATGTCCGACAAATCTATATCTTTTGGTGAAGTCCAGTCATTCGTGCTGTAATTTAATTCCGACGCGCTTGTGGGCGTTAAATTGTAGTTCAATGAAATCTTTAAACCGGTGCTGCGGCTCATATCGAAAGTTTGATTCAATGCCGGCACATTCAATGAAAAAGGCCCGTTACCCGAAGCCGGACCCGCCTGGCCGCCCGCGGCTGCCGGATCATTCTCCCAGGGAGAACGAATTGTGCCGAAGCCTTTTACCGGGTCCGGAACCTCTTTGTCCTTTTCCGTAACCGAGGTCACGCTTGTCCACGTCAGCGGCGTCCCGCTTATTGCGCCGCTTATGGAATATAGCGTGAATTTATCAGGATAGTAAAAATCCCTCTGCGGGGATGCCGAGCGAATTGTTTCCGGTATCGATTTATTGTTAGACCTCACTGAAAAATGATAAACGCTGGAAATGCTGTTTATCGACAAATTGGATATGTATGGCGAAAGCGCGCTTGTTGAAAACTGCGGTTTTACCGTTAAACCCCATTCGTAAGCGCCCATGCCCGTAACATTCGAATCGGGCGTGTCGGGGGTAGCCGCACCCTGAATTAGCATTTCCATCCAGTCCATACTTTCGGCTCGATTCAAAACATCATGATCTATGAACGGATCGGAATATGCGGGGAGACTGAGACTGATCGAACCGTACTTGCCGGAAAATGACGGCGCGGTTTTCAACCTGTAACGGAACGGAACCTCGACGCCGAATATATAAGCGGAATCCCAGTGCTCCGCGTTATCGCTGCCCACATTGTAGGGCGTGTATTTAAGACCCGACGTCGATGTAAAAATGGTACGGGTAAAAGCGAGTCCGCCCGAAAGCGTAAAATTGTCTATGGGGCCGAATTTCGGCAGGCTTATTTCCGTACCAACGTAGAAACCCAGGTTGGTATAAGCGTCCGCAAGGATGGAAACTTTTTTTGTCTCCGTTCCGGGATCCTTTCTTCCTGTTGTTCGCAGAAAAAGTCCTTCGCGTACCCGCTCCATACCCTCTCCGCTACCCAAAATTTGCGTGATTGAATTCTGTGAAATCGCGCTTGCGTCCGGACGGCCAAATATGTATGTTGTGGTTTGAAAAAAAGTCCCCTCCCTGGTCCGCGTGCCCAGCACGGGATGTATTATCATTTCGTCGGCGGGAAAAAAGAAAAACGGCACCCAAAGCGCCGGAATTTCGCCGACACGTAGGGTGGCGTTAAAGAGCGCCCAGTCTGACCCCGGCAGTATCCACAGTTTGCCAGCGTCAAGTGACCAGTACGGCTCGTCCGTTTTCGCGTTTGTTACGTGGGCCTTTTTTAGAACCATCGTTTCATCGTCCGTCTGCGATATAAGTTGCCCGGCAAAACGGTACGCCGTCTCGCTGCCCGCTATGGAACGTTCCGATACCGTATCGATGAACGAGCCTATCCATGTATCAAGGTTTATCGTTATGTTGTCGCCTTTGAAAGTTTCCCGCTTGTCACCGTCTTCCTTTACATACTCAACACCGCCCGTTGCCGTCAGGATATTGCGCGTCCTGTTGTAAATTATTTCCCAGGCCTTGATCCGGTGCCGTGATTCGCCGTCCTTTAGGCTTAGTACCACGTCTCCAGAAAGGCGGGCGTACTCCTCGTCAACAGTTTCAACGGTGAAGTATTCTGTTGTTTTGGCCGTCTCGATCGTAACAATTTTTTGCTCAAGCGCGGCTGCGCCATCGGGAAGCTGTATACCAAAATGGGAGCGCAGACGGTTTGACAGCTCTTCCCGGCTTCCGCCCTCGCTCAGGTTCAACTCGCGGCACCATTCGGCAAGCTCCAGAAGGGTGGCGGTTTTGATCTCAAGGTCGACGATACGGTTGGCCTCCAGCTTTTCCTGTTGCGCAGCAAGCTCTTCCGCGGTAAGCGGAGGTTCCTGGTCCTCGTCCGCGCCGGGCGGCGTTTCCATCTCGTCAGTGGCGGCATCCCCGTCCGCGCCGGCAGCACCGCCCACAGATTCCTGGGCATAGAGCCCTTGCGCCGGGAAAAGCCGTAACGGGCTGAAATCTGAAATGCCAGACTGAAAGAGAAGAACAGTAAATAAAATGAGCGGCTTGCATACAACAGCACGGACAAACGCCATTTTTATAGGCCGGGCATAAACCTTCACGTCACATACATAGTACCCGCCAATTATTACAGATTCTAGCTACTGTCCTCAGGGCAACGTCGTTTGACTTAACCGAACAGTGCGCGCTAAGGCAACGCTGATTATTAAAAAGGGGGGCGCTGTTTTCCATGCCGTCCGGCATACAGCCGCCTTCTCGCCGCGCCCCCCTACGGGCGCACTACGTTGCGCCCTACCCCCCAATCCGCCACCCTATTTAATCAGCGCTTCCACTAAATTGGAGAGTAGCGGCACTCGTGTTTACGAGATGCGGTACTCGTGCTTACGAGTAGCGGCACTCGTGCTTACGAGAAGCGCTACTCGTGCTTACGAGTAGCGGTACTCGTGTTTACGAGAAGCGGTACTCGTGCTTACGAGTAGCGGCACTCGTGCTTACGAGTAGCGGAATAACCGGCTGCGCCGGTTATTTCCGGAGTTTGCTTCGCAAGCCTGCGGCTTGCTTGCCGCAAACTCCAGGCCGTGTTGGCGGGGCCGCCGATAGAGGGATAGCGGTACTCATGCTTACGAGTAGCGGTACTCGGCTCAACGCTCTGCGTTGAGCTTGGGAGTTTGCTTCGCAAGCCTGCGGCTTGCTTGCCGCAAACTCCTGGCTGTGTTGGCGGGGCCGCCGATAGAGGGATAGCGGTACTCATGCTTACGAGTAGCGGAATAACCGGCTGCGCCGGTTATTTCCGGAGTTTGCGCCGCAAGCCTGCGGCTTGCTTAGGCAAACTCCTGGCGGTGTTGGCGGGG
>JAITAE010000062.1 GCA_031284295.1 Spirochaetaceae bacterium | reverse complement strand
TGGCTTGAAAATCGCTGAATTTCCCGATACTATAAGTACAATGTCTGATAATGATTTTTTGATTCAATTAAAGGAGGCTCTGGACGCCCGGAGAAACTGGTTTGATAAGACAGAATTGCCTAAACTGAAAGAAGAATTTCGTGTATTTTATACATCCGTGGCATCGCTTTACGTGTTATTTGCAAAAAAAGGATTCATAATTGAGGATCCCTACAAAAATGAGACAAAGTCAGGCGATCTGGCGGTTCCACCCGCGATCGCGCTTTCCGATTCGAACAAACGGGATCAGCTTGGCAGGCAGCTTTCAGCGCTTGATAACGAGCTTGATTATCTTGTAAATTTCCATGAATTTTCTACGGCCGGCTTTACACAGGAAAAGCTCAAGGTAATAATCGGACTGGTAAAGTATGTCGACTGGCTGCATCTTACGCCGGACGGGGTAAATGCCGCCACCCAGGCCATAAGCGAGATCGTAGCCAACATAAGGCACGGAGTAAATGATCCGATTACCTCACAGACGCTTACCGATTCTATTGGTAAGCTGACAAATACAACCAAAACAATCATAAACACGCTTAAACTGCTCAGCGACTTTAACCGTGAACTGTATAAATACGAACTGCGTGTCTGCGTCACATCCTCAATGAGCGCGTCCGAAGTAACGGCCCAAAATATTAAAAAAAGGCTTGCCCATACCAAAAACGGTATGCCGTTCTATGCGGAACTTGTCGATGAGCTTATAAAGGAGGATTATTCAGCAAATTCCAAATCTTTGCGGGAAATTGTTTTGCAGCAGCTTTTCGTGGAGATGGAGCCGGTCAAAAAAGGCGCAAAGAAACCGCCTTCTTTTAAGCCCGTATTGATTGACGGACTAAATTGTATAGGCTCGGCCTGCGCCACCATTACCGAAATTGTCGAAAAAATCAATGAAAACAGTAATCTTTTGGAGAATCAAAAAACCGGGATTTGGATAAAAATAAAAAAACTTATTGCGCTAATCTCTAACAAAGATGCGAAACCAGTTATATACCAACTTGAGTATATGGATCCGGCAAAGAGTGGTCCTGTTTGTGAAGAGTTGAATTTTAAAGTTTTTTGCGCGATGCTTGATAAAAAAATAACGATTCTGAACGCGCTTGCGCCGAGGGGAAGCGCCGTTAAAAAACTTGAAGGCATGAATGATGATCAACTCATCGAATTACTCCAGCGCAATCTAAAAGATGTTCAGGGTTTTCATAAAATATTGAACGGGCTGGATGATTATTTCAAGAAAAATGCGAATAAAAATACCCGTTCCAGAATCAAAGGGATTAAGCCGGAGATTTCCGCCCTGAAAAATACCATCACCAGGGCGAATGAAAAGTTACAGGACTACTATGCCAAGAAAGAAGAGATGGAACAGTTCAAAAAACTTGGCATCGACATGGACGCCTGAAAGCGGAGAAAATCAATTTTGACAGATAAATTTTTAAAACGATACATACCATCGCGTACCCCGGCCTTTTTGCTTGCGCTGATAATGACGGCGCTGTGTGCGACCGCCGCCGCCGCCTCCGAAGATGAGCTTTCGGAGGAGGCGCGGAATTCGCTTACGATGGTGATGTCCGGCAGGGACATTGAGTTTGACTTCAGGAAGTCTTTCCTGGCGAGTGAGGCGCAGGTGTATACCGGCCTGTACGAGGGACTTTTTTCGTACCACCCGCTGACGATGGCGCCGGTTCCAGCGGCGGCAGACCGCTGGAAGCTGTCGGACGACAAGAAGGTGTGGACATTCACGCTGCGGGATTATGCCCGTTACTGGAACGGCGATACGGTACGCGCCGAAGATTTCCGCGCCGCCTGGCTTTCCCTGCTTGAGCCGGAACGCAATTCCCCCTATTCGTCGCTGTTCGACATCATCGAAGGCGCGAGCGATTACCGCCTGGGCCGCATTACCGACAAGTCCAAGGTCGGAATAGAAGCGCCGGACGACAAGACCCTGGTGGTGCGGCTCGTCTCTCCCGCCTCCTTCTTTCCCAGTATGCTGTGCCATCATTCTTTCAGCCCGATACACCCCGCCATGCTGAATGTCGAGGACTGGTCCGGCGCGTCCCCGGTATCCAACGGTCCCTACTACCTGCTGGAAAACAAGGGCAGTACCAAAGTGTTTGCCCGCAACGAGCTCTACTGGGGCGCGGTGGATGTAAATCTAAAAACCATAACTATACATCTAGTTGATGAGGGGGACGAGGCCTCCGCGATGTGGAATTCCGGCCAGGCTGACTGGATTTCCGGCGACGTGAATCTTGATACGCTGATCAACCGCTCCGGCATAACCGTAAATCCGATGTTCGCGACGCATTACTACTTTATTCGATCAGTCCACAAGCCCTGGGATGACTGGCGTGTCCGCCGCGCGATGATTCTTGCGCTGTCATGGAGTCATATACGTGAGGGCTCCATCATGCCGGCAAATACGCTGATATACCCGCTAATGGATTATCCCAAGATTGAAGGCACCGGTAAGACGGACATAGATGAGGCGCTCAGGCTGCTTGCCGAGGCGGGCTACCCAAACGGCAAAGGTCTGCCTGAGCTGGTGATAAGGCTCACCCCCTCAATGGAGGCGGCGCGCATAGGCGGCATCCTGTCCTCGACATGGAAGGATGAACTGGGCATCCAGGTTAGAATCGAAGTGTTTCCGTTCGATAAGTACCTAGATTCGCTGAAAGACGGCGTTTACGATGTCGGCTCCTCCACCTGGATAGGCGATTTTGCAGACCCTTACACGTTCTTGCAGATTTGGCGGCGCGATTCCAACCTGAACGACGCCAAACATGATGACGGTGACTACGAAAGGCTGATAAACCGTTCCATGGGAGAGGATGAGGAAAATCGTCTGAAAACCCTCTCGGAAGCGGAGGAACTTCTGTTGAGCAGGGGAACCGTGCTGCCTATCTCGTACAGTTTTGCCTTAAACATAGTTGACAAGACGGAACTGGGCGGCTGGTACCGCAAT
>JAITAE010000290.1 GCA_031284295.1 Spirochaetaceae bacterium | reverse complement strand
GGTAACGGCATGGAAATAGCGCCCCCCTTTTTAATAATCAGCGTTGCCCTAGGGAAGCACTGATTAAATGATGCCCCTGACTGGGTGCGTGGCGGAACTGGGCGGTCTTTGCTACACAAAGCCCTTATATGCCCGCCCAAACACCGGTTACAACCGAAACGTTATGCGTAATTTTTTCTGAAAATTTCAAAAATGGAGTTGTTTGGAAACTTCAGTTTCCGCGCCAACTTCCAGTAAAAAACGCAGTTTTGTCGAACCTTCGGTTCGCAGGCTTTTAGCCTGAAAAACTGCAAGACTGTGAGATAACCAACCGGGTTATCGAACAAGTCTAATGATCTCTAAAACATTAGTACCATCTGTAGACCTTTTGCTGTCCGTCCTATACCCGTTTCCGTTCGGCAAGCACTTTACTAACACGATCCTTGAACGCTTCTTTTGAAAATTGCTTTACATGGGCGGTAAAAGCCGGCCTGCCGGCAAAGCGCGGCTCTATCGTTTCAAAGTGTTGAATCGCGGCGGACAACGAGGCCGCCGTCTGTTCCTCAAAAAATATGCCTGTAACATTTTCCTTGACGGTGTCCAGCGCGCCGCCCTTGCGGTAAGCGATTACGGGGCAGCCGGCGGCGGCGGCCTCGATCGGCACCAGGCCCATATCCTCAACGCCGGGAAACAGCAGAGCCCTTGCCCGCGACAGCAGCCGCGCCGCCTCTTCGTCAGAAACCCTGCCCAAAAATGTTACGCGGCCCCTGCCCGTAGAGCGCCGGCGCAAAGCGCCGGACGCGCCGCCGCCCGCGACAATCAGCTTTCTGCCGAGCGCGAGGCAGGCGTCCACCGCTATGTCAACGCGCTTATTCTCCGTTATCTGCCCCAATACCAGGTAGTAATCCTTGACATCGCGCTCAATTTTCTCAAACTTTTCGACATCGGCAGGGCCAAAAACAATGTCCGCATCCCTGTTGTAGTAACGTTTTATCCGTTTTGCCGTATATGCCGAATTGGTGATGAAACGGTCAACAAGGTTTGCCGACATTACATCCCATACCCGGAGTGAAGGAACCAGGAGTTTCATAAAGAAACGAAAAAAAATTGACGCGCCGCCGTAATATTCGTGGTACAAGTCCCAAAGATAGCGCATCGGGCTGTGGCAGTAACAAACATGAAAGGCGTCCGGACTTGCGACCACGCCTTTCGCCGGTCCGGCTTCGCTTGAGATAACAAGTTCGTAGCCCTGCAAATTGAATTCCAACAGTGCGCGTGGCATCAGCGGCATGTACATTCTGTACAACTTTGACGCGAATGGCAGCCTGTTAACGGACGAAGTATAGACTCTATGTTTATTGATCAGCGCCGAAACGCTTTTTTTACTGTAAACATGGGTGTAAATATCCGCGTCCGGGAACATTTCCAGCAGGCTTTCCAGCATCTTTTCGCCGCCCCGCATCGAGGTGAGCCAGTAGTGAACGATAGCGACTTTCATTAGCGACTCTCATTTATTATAAAAATTGACTACCTGCTCACGCACATCCTGGATAAGCGCCTCGTACTTGGACTTCAGCGCATCCATATTTTTTTTATAAAACGCGAGGAATTCAGGGTCCTGAAACGGATCTATACGCACTTCCTGCCCGAGCCGGCGCGACAATTCGGCCTCTTTTTGCCTAAGCTGCGGCGCGTACTGCCGTTTTATCGCGTCTTCATACTGTACCGATTCGTCAGCGTAACGCGCCGCCGCCGCCTGAAACTGTTTCCACAACGAGGGAAAGCGCGGGTCGCGGATGATGGACTGTAGGCCCTTGCCCAGGGTTTCGAGTCGTTTTAGGCCGCCTTCGTCCGCCGGCAGTGAAATACGCGCGACAAACACATCGAAAATACCCTGCTTGAGCGAGACCCTGACCGCGTCGGGCGCTTTCTTTAGCGCGGCCTCCAGCGCGGCTGGGGATGCGGCGTCTTCAAGAAATTCGTTGGCCACCTTGCTGCCCTGCCGTTTCGCCTCGTACTGTTCCAGGCTGTCTTTGCTGCCCTGAACCTGTTCCGTGCGTTCAAGAGCCAGTTCCAAAGCGCTTTTTATTCTACCCATCAGTTTCTCCTTACCAAATATGTTATCAAAATATGATCATCAAAAATGGCCGGTTTTTCAAGACCGTATGGCCCCAGCGGCAGTTCAGGAGGTTTTGCGAAATTCCGGCCCTACGCAGCCTGCTACGCTTGGTGGATTTTTTGCAGTACTTCGCTTCGCTCCACATGTGAACGGGCTGAAAGCGCACCGGGATGGCTGACAGAAAACGGCGGCCCCGCGCCTCAGCGGGGAAAGCGCGGCTAATCGCTCCTCCGGCGTGCGGCCACAAGCATGAAGGCTGTGCCCGACGGACCATGCGATTATTAGAGGACATTTGGGCAACCCTTGAGTATACCGACACCTCCCCCTTCCCCCTCCTCCTTATACTTTTCTGGGTAGAAACACTATAGAAGCCTGAAGGGGCTGAAATCACCGGACAGAATACCCGCAAGAACTGAGCGGGGCAGGTCAAGAAGCCGGTAGACGAGGACTTTTCTACAGCCTGAGGAAAGTTTATGGGTTTGGTCAACCTTTCGATTGCCTTTGGTTGTTTTACCATCTTTATTTTTTGCCGGAATTAGCCGATAATCTAAAAAACTGTTAAGCTGGTTTCAAAACCCGGTAACGTGGAAACTTCGTTTCCTGTGAAACAGGCTTCCGAAAAAG
>JAITAE010000275.1 GCA_031284295.1 Spirochaetaceae bacterium | reverse complement strand
TGTACCATCCCCCTTATACTGATCGGCGTTGTCGTCATTCATCTCATAACCGGACAGGCCATGAACGCCTTCACGATGATAGGATTCGTGATGCTGGCCGGCATCGTGGTCAACAACGGCATTCTGCTGGTGGACTACACCAATCTGCTGAGGCGCGGGGGGATGCCGCTCAGGGACGCCTGCCTTGAAGCCGGCGCGTCCCGTTTCCGTCCGGTTGTGATGACCGCCCGTACCACCATGCTGGGACTAGCGCCCATGGCGTTCTTTCCCGGCAAATCTTCGATGATGACCGCCCCCATTGGGCTTGCCGTATTCGGCGGGCTTGCCTCGGCCACGGTCATCACCCTGTTCTTTATTCCGGTGGTGTATTCACTGATCAACGGCACAAAGAAGGACGCGAAACATGAAAGCTAAACCCTTATGCGCCGGGAATAACAGGCTTTACAGGAATCCATTCCCGGTGGTATGGTGATACCGGGAAATGTAAGAGGGAGAAAAACCATGACCATAAAACGGCAAATATTTATTTCCAATGTACGCGCGGTTCTTATAACGCTCTTTGGGCTTTTTCTGATGGGTTTTGTGTTTCAGCTTGTGATGGCAGGGGTTATGGGCATCAATTTTAAAGAGGAACGCGCCCTGCGGGAAATGTCCCAGATGGAAAGGGAATATGTCCAAGGCAGGCCGTGGATCTTCGGCCTGATGTTTATTGCTTTTTTTGTCGCCCTTATCAGCATCGTAAATAATTTGCTTAACTACCGTCTGATAAAAAACATCACCCATCCTTTACAGCCTCTGAGTGAAGGGGTCAGGCAGATCCACGATAACAACCTCGCCTTCCGTATAAACTACCAAACAGACGACGAATACCGTCCTATCTGCGAAGCCTTTAATGAAATGGCGGCGCGGCTTGAAGCGTCCGCGGCGCGGAAACAGAAGGACGAGGCAAACAGGCGGGAACTGATAGCCGGAATATCCCATGATCTGCGGACGCCCCTGACATCAATAAAAGGTTACCTTGAAGGGCTTGAAGCCGGAGTCGCGTCCACACCGGAAATGCGGGACAATTATTTTACAACGATAAAAAATAAAACCGCCGACATGGAACATATCATTGAACAGCTTTTTCTCTTTTCAAAACTCGACATGGACGAATTTCCCCTTGCCCCGCGGCGCGTTCCCCTTATGCCGGTTCTCTCGGACATGATAGAAGAAGTCGCGCGGGAATACGATCAGCGCGGCCTTGCCGTACATATTGCGGAGAGTCACCTGGATGTATGTGTTCAGGCGGATACGCTTTGGCTCCACAATGTGTTTATCAATATTCTGGAAAACAGCGTCCGGTATAAAACAAAGGAGCGGGGCGCCATAGAAATAAGCGCCGGTGTTGTTAACGATTCTATTTTCTTGCGTTTTGCCGATGACGGCCCCGGAGTTTCCGCCGAAGTGCTTCCCCAATTATTCGATGTTTTTTACCGCGCCGATCCGTCCCGCAGCGTCAAGGGTTCCGGCCTGGGCCTTGCCATCAGCAGAAAAATAGTAGAGCGTATGGGCGGCGCTATTCACGCGGAACTTCCGGTTTCAGGCGGTCTTGCGGTGGTTATCCGGCTTCCTATTGAAAGGAATGGATAAAATGGCGAATACAAACCAAAAAATATTGATCGTCGAAGATGACAAGGACATTGCCGCGCTGGAAAAAGACTTTCTGGAAATAAACGGTTTTACTGTCGCTATAGAAGGGGACGGACTGAAAGGCGCGAAACGTGCGCTGTCTGAAGACTTCGCCCTTATTCTGCTTGACCTGATGCTTCCCGGAAAAGACGGCATAAGCGTCTGCCGTGAGATCCGCGAAAAAATTGATATACCCATCCTTATGGTAAGCGCCTGCGGCGAAGATACCGACAAGGTGCGCGGCTTGGGACTTGGCGCCGATGATTATATCACCAAGCCCTTCTCAATGGCCGAACTAGTCGCCAGGGTAAAGGCCCACCTCGCCCGCTATGAACGGCTGACCCAAAACGCCGGGCGCTCAACAAAGGCTGGCGAAATTGATATTGGCTGGCTTCAAATTAATCAGGCAACCCACCGGGTTTTTGTTAATGATAGAGAAATCACGCTGGCCAATAAAGAGTATGAATTGCTTTATTTTCTTGCCTGCCACGAGGAAATGGTATTCAGCAAGGAACGGCTATACGACAAAATATGGGGTGAGGATATGTACGGGGACATGAAAACCGTCGCTGTACATATCAACCGCCTGCGGGAAAAAATCGAAAAAGACCCTGCCAATCCGCTGCACATACAAACTATCTGGGGCGTGGGGTACCGGTTTATGGGTTAACGGCAAGATTACGCCTATATCCGCCATGCGCCGTGGCTTTCCCCAAGGAAAACCCCGCCCTGATTCATGCCAATAGATAAAGTATGCGAATTATTGGGAAAAGTTATTGGGCAAATTATCGGAGCAGGGAAAATAAATCCTCCCTATATTGCTTTTCCAGGGAAATCTCCGAATCTCTGTTAAAATAATGAGTAATGGGAAAATCAGTGCCGGGAACAAGACGTTCCGCAAAACCGGCTTCCGCAATGCGGCGGTATCCTTCAGCAGACAAAAAAGCCGTGTCGCCGTACACCTTGTCGTGGGCGCGGAACATTGCGATTGTGTCAGGCGCGGGACGGCAGTGGGCAAGGATACATTTGACCTGTGGATATTGGGAAAAAAATAATGAAAAAAACGCCGGCCAAGAAGCCGGGAATGTCGGCGCTATAGTTCCTGACCCAGACGGGAACACCCTCTTCCAGCGCCGATTCGTAGGCCGGAATATCGGAAACGCCCGAAGCGTCCACCACCCGGTCGCCGAAGTCGCTCTTGCTGGTGATGTAGCCCACATCATCGTAACGGCGGATGAAAGTGTCGAATTTCTGACGGTAAAGCATTATTGTTTCTCCTTCTTGATTATTCGGTATTTTTATACGATATTTGCCTTATGACTATTCAGCGGACTATTGATATTCCCGCAGACAGGAAAGTGCATTTTGACGTGGTTTTGCCCCGGACGGTGCCGAGCGGAAGTACAAAAGTTACCCTTACGTTTCCCTCGCCTGATCCGCAAAAAACGATAAAACCGCCTCTGCCGGTAGAACCGGCAGAGGCGGTTCTACCGGCAGAGGAATCCGCGCGTACTGCCGATGATGAGGCGCTTGCCGCATACTATGCCGCTTTGCCCAAGACGATGCCCACCATTGAGGAATTGAAAGCGGAGGGGGCGCGTAAGTACGCGGAACGTTTCAAATACGGCTACGACGCTATGCAAAAGTATTGCGGCTGCCTGAAAGACATATTCCCCGAAAATGGGGTTGTCTATCAAAGACAGTGGCACGCGGAGTGGGATCGTGAATGGGATACGTGACAATATTTTTGTGCTTGATTCAAGTTTTTGTATCAATTTTTTAAACACGCGCATAGATACACTGCCCGGCGGAGAACTGTATATCAGCCAAATAACACGCATAGAACTCGTGTCTAAGCCTGAATTTATGGGCAACAGCAGCGCAAGACAGGAAGCCTCTGACTTTATCTCAAGAACGACGGTCATCCCGCTCAACGATAAAGTCGAATACCAAACCGTCAGGATTCGCCGCAACAATCCCGGAATCAAACTCCCGGACGCTATCATCGCCGCAACCGCGCTTGCCATGAACGCCAGGTTCCTAAGCTGCGACAAAGATTTAGTTTCACAGATTTGCCGTATTATGCCGGAGTCCCGCGCCGAATACGTCAAGCCGCTTGACGCGCCGTAGCGGCGGATGAAGGCGTCGAATTTCTGGCGGTAGAGCATTAAATGGCTCCTTTTGATTTGTACCACGAGTGGACAATATACAAACAAATCTCTTCATAAACGGATCCTTAAAAACAGGCTAATTTTTGGCCCTTGCCGCTATGAGCGTCCAAACCGAATTTGTTTTTTTGTCAAACCAGGTTTCAAGGATCATCACGCCTACCAGCTCGCCCTCACTTTTTGTAACGCTGCTCGTCAGTTTAGCGCCCGCCATATCGACAACTTCGCTGGCGACACTTGTAGACAGCAGGGGCAGCAGCGATACGAGCGCGGTTTCGTAAGAGGCCGTAT
>JAITAE010000269.1 GCA_031284295.1 Spirochaetaceae bacterium | reverse complement strand
ACTATAACAAAACCAAAACCTGTCTTTCCAAGGACCGAAAAAAATTTGATGCGCCCCGCAAAATAATTATAATTACGCAAAAAAGAGAATCCTATCGCCAGTGTCATAAACGGAAAAATAACACAGTACAAAATAAATATGCGCGAGGGTCTGTATCTTTTATCGATCAGTATCACAGCTGCGTACAGCAGATAAAGTGGAATTATAAAAGACAGTATGCCGTAAGAATCAACAAAAAAATCACCTATATACGAATCTTTTCGTAGCGGACCAAATAAAGACTCAGTTATAGAAAAGCTTAAGGCCACCGCCATTATCAGTAACACGCCAACGCAGGCGTACAACAATCGTTTTGGATTATTAATTATAGCGTTCACTTTACGGTTTTTATCCCAAAACTGCCCACCGTAATTAAAAAAATTGCCTGCTGTCTGCCTGTAAATCTTCCTTGACTTCATTGCAATCCTTGCCGTATTTTTAAAGTTGCTTTATGGGGATTAAAATACACCCCCTTTTAATTCTCGGTAAAATATGCATATACTTTAGAAAATACTTGCGGGGATGTGTTGATGAGCCTCCGCGCCGCAAGCGCACAAATTTTGTGACGCGGTATATTAGATCGTTCGATAACCCGGTTGGTTGTCGTGGACTAAAGTCCATTACAGTCTTGCAGTTTTTCAGGCTAAAAGCCTGCGAACCAAAAGTTCAACAAAACTGCGTTTTTAATGGAAGTTGGCGCGGAAACTGAAGTTTCCAAACAACTCTAATAGCAAAAAAGCCGAAAATATTAAGTAGGGTGGTTTTTATGAACGGTTTTACATTTACCGGCTGTAATTGATATAATGGCCGCCGCGGGGGGAATTAAATCAAAAGTGCGCAGATGCTTTTAATTCATGCGCTAAAATTGTATGGGAATCGTTTTAATGTAGAATCACCGGTTTTTATGAAAACATATATTTTTTTTGTTTGTTTTTTTTGCGCCCAATTTATTTTTCCGCGTGATGTACTGCGGGGCGAGGTTTGCGTGGAAACGGAACCGGTGTACGCTCTGTTTTTGGGCGTACCGAGTCCGCTGGACAGCGCCTCCGCCACACAGTGGGCCGTCGAAGACGCGGCGTCCGCTTTTTCAGGGATGATATACGGCTGGGCTTTTTCGTACGAGCCTGGTGAACGAGCGCGCGGCACACAGGAATTTCTTGAGCTTGAAAGTTTGGGCGAAGTCCGGCCCGACGATACGCGCCTTGAACTGACGGATGCCGCTATAAGGGAAGGTCTTTTTTACATACAGGCGGATTATGCCGTTGATGAAGCCCAGGAAAAGCGTATCCGCGCTTGGAAAAGCGTGTCCGTTTCAAGCGCCCAGTCGCGCGGCTATGGACCCCTGCAGGGCGGTCAGGGCGTAGTTGAACGTCGTCAAATAAAAGATGCCGCCCTTAAGGACGCCATGAAAAAAGCCATTCGCAAAAAGCTCCGCATAACTGAACGGAACCGGCCGCGTACCGCAAACGGTTACATCTCGCTTTCAAAATTTCCGTTGTATGGTATGCGGGACGGCATGTGGACCGCCGGCGCGGAATTCAGAATAGAAATAAAAGATATAATTCCGTTTGCGGCCCATTAAATCAATTTATGCTCTTTTGCCGTTAAGTACAATTCTTTGTTCCAGTACTGTTTTGATAAATAATTGCGGCGCACTTCGATGTCATCAATACGTCCGGAACGGCGCTGCAAATGTTTAAAAGCTATGCTTATAGCGGTGTTTCTGTCAATTTCCGTAGAAACCGGTTGGTGCAAGACTTTATAATTGACAAAAAATAAAAATGGAGAGTTGGGATCAGTTTCGCTCAAGCGCCTGTCCCTGATAATTTTTTGCATAAGATGTACGGCTTCCTCCGATCCGTCCGCATTCAGAGCGGAAAGCGCTAAAGACTGCCACGCGGCAATCATCCTGACCCAAAAATCTTTTTTTGAAATTTGTAGTATCTCGCATTGCGCAAAACCGCTGCTCCAGTCTGGCTGCTCAAGGAATAAAAAACTGTCATCCGACAGTGAAGCAAGCATAGTATTTGATAGCTCCAGTGTTTTTTTATAATCACCGGAAAAGTATGCCGCTTCAATTTCAAAAAACAGGCCGTCCCCAAAAATAAATTCACGCTTTTCCGCTTTTCCGTACATATACAGTTCCGTCCTGAAAATCCACGCGTCGACAATCTGTGCCTGGTTTGAATACGGATCGTCGCTGTAATGCCGATACAGATCATTAAATATTTCGGCAGCCTCGCTGTAGCATCCTGTTTCAAAATAAAATCTGCCTGAAAGAAACTTTGTCCGCATGGCCCATTTTCCCATTCCGGAAATACCGGCCACATGTTCTGCCTGTTTTATCAGGCGCTGTGCCTTTGATATGTTTCCAAAAATAAAATGACAACCTGCCGCATAGTATGAAACAAGCGCCAATTCAACATTATTGCCGCTACGTTCGGAAGCTTCTATCGCAAACGAAAGGTAATCTATCGCGGTGTTTAATTCGTTTTTCAAAAGATACCCAAAGGCAAATAGACGATAAACCTGGGCCATACCGTATTTATCCTGACTGTTTTGGTAAATAATCATCGATTCTTTGATTTCCTCAAAAGCTGTTGACGGATCATGTATACCCATTTTATAAAAGGCCTTTACTGTTAAAATTTGCGCCTTGTAGTTTGGTATTTCCGTTTCCGGAATATGCAGGCTGGAAAATGTCTCCCGTATCCCCGTTTCATTGCCGTAAAGCAGGCTTTTTGATGTTTTGTATATGTAATACAGCGCCGGAGAACAGTTTTCGCCACATACTTTGTCAAAACGTTTTTCTTCAAGGGCCTTTTCAATGTCGCGACAGGTATTGTTTATCACATCCTGCCGTATTGCCTCCAGAGCAAGAAACGGGGATATTTGTCCGCCAAGGCTGTAGAGCGCTTCCAGCAGGTTAAAACACGGCTTTATTTTTCCTTTCGTTGTACACGAAATGAGCAGGCGCGCCGCCATGCCGCGTACGTACGAAGCGCGTTCGCCCAAAAAAACCTCTGCCTCGTCAAGAAACCCGGTAATCTCACATTCAGGATCATCCTTTGAACGTATAATGCCGTATTTCAAGAGTAAATCCAATGAGCGTTCCGTGGTCGCCGGATTTTTTCCTTCTTCCAGAAATAAATCTGAAAACATAAAAGGCGGAAAATACCGCCTGAGTATCGTGCAGGCATAAGCAGTTTCCCAGAGACTCGTGTTTAAAGTACCGCTCTGAAATACAGGAGTAAGCTCGGAAGTAAAGCAGTTTATAACCGATGAAAACAACGGCGTCCATTCTTTCGGCAGCTCCTCCAAGTTACACGATGCATACACGATAATATTGTTTTTTTCATAGTATGGTATGAAATCCATTACAAGCCGGCACATATTTGAGTCCGCGTTTTGAATGTTCTCCAAAATAATAACACCGGATTTTTCCTCCGATGAAATTGCAGCACTGTATGCTTCTATCAATATTTGAAAAAGTTGTCTCGCTTTTTGCAGGGAATATCCGGAGTACTCACCGCGTATGCGTTCCACCGACAAGGCTTCGGATAACGCATCCGTTTCTTTCGGCAGTGGGATATTTCTACTTTCAAAAACCCGCCGCATATCCGGATTCAGTGCGTCAGAAAAACAGTTCAGCGCAAAGCCCCACGAACCAAAACGTATGGTGAGCGGGATAAAAAAAAATTCAGAATTACGGCAGTACCAATGCATAAAATCGCGCTTGCCAATAAAATCTTTGCCGATAAGTACTCTGTTTCCCTGTATATTATTTTTATAAAACAGTTTACTCAGCGATTCCCGCATGGTATACGGCTTTTTTATTCCGTCAAACAATTTTACACTTTTTAATTCCGCTATGTTTCCGCTCAGTAACGATACGGTATTTTCACTGTATGGCTCATTGAATTCCATGAAACTGTCGGTGTTTTTCTGTATGAGCCGTGTACACCAAACGCCGCTGTTGACACGCACCGACGGAAGCACATTTAACATTTCATGTATTCTGTCGATATCAACAAGTTCACTGATAATGCATATATATCCGTACAACTCATGCTTTACGGCATCAAGTATTTTTATTAACGTTTCAATAATCGAAAGAATATCCAGCCAAAAACCGAAACTTTCTTCGTTAAACAGGGCCGTTATGATGTTATGCTCGTATTTTACATTTCCGCCATAAAGCTTTATGCTGTTTATAATTACATCTTCGAGTTTTTTATAAATTTTGGGGCGTATACGACGAAGCTGGGATTGATATTTTACGGAAAATGTCATCTGAATCATAAATAGTTTCCTGTTATATTATCGGCATTTTTGCCGCCAGGGTTTACAGCAGATGATCGAATACAAAAAATATTTATGCGAAGCAGCCTTAAGGCTGGGTTTCTCGCGCGCCAGGGTACTTTCCCCGTTTGACCCTGTGGCATTCCGTACCCGCCGCCCCTGTAAACTGCCGGAAAACTACAGTACAGGAGCAAAATCTCTACTGGTCTGCGCGCTGCCTTACGGCAATCGCTACACGCGTACTGTTTTGGGCGGCGGCCCGGAAGCTGTCCACGGTGTAATTGCCCCATTTGCCCGCTTCAACTACTACCGCGAAGCTGTCAATCGTATGAAACACCTTTCTACGCTCCTCCGCGCGCGCTACGGCGGGGAAAAAAGCGATTACCGTATCTTATGCAACTCACCTGTCCCTGAAAAACCGCTTGCCGAAGCGTGCGGTCTGGGCGCGGCGGGCAGAAACGGCCTTATCATCAGTTACGAAACAGGGTCACTGTTTATAATTGCCGCCATGACGCTTCCTTACGCCCTGGAAAGCGACCAGCCGCTTAAGCCGCCTTTACAGACGGGCCCGCGTGACGGCGAAGCGCCCGTACAGTTCCCGCTGTGCGGAAACTGTGCGGGCGGCCCTTCCGGTAAGCCTCCTTGTGTGGCGGCCTGTCCCACCGGCGCCGTGCTTGGAAACGGCCGCGTAGACCTCGAAAAATGTATACAGTGGTATGCGTCGGGACACGGCGCACCGGAAATCCCCGCGCCGGTGCTCGCGGTTTGGGGTAAGCGTCTGTACGGCTGCGCCTCGTGCCAGGATGCGTGCATACACAACATCCGCCCCATTAAAGGTGTTCAAACGGATCAGGGTGCGCTTCCCGAATTCATTGATGTACGGGCCCTGTTAAAACTTTCCGATGCGGAAATAAAAGCCATGTTCAAAGGCACGGCGATGGGGCTTTCGTGGCTAGGCCCCCGGTCGATACGGCGGAACGCGGAAGCGGTTTTACAGTATGTATCCCGCTTCAATTCCGGTACAGGCCGCAGGTCGTGAGTACGCGTTTACAGTATATATCTTCCCAGATCCTGGTCTTGAGAAATGTCTTTCAGGCGTTCATCAACAAATTCCGGCGTAACCGTTATCTTTACCGGAGCTATATCGGGCGCGTCGAAAGAAATATTTTCAAGCAGTGTCTCCATTATCGTATGTAAACGGCGTGCGCCTATGTTTTCCAGTCTTGAGTTGACATCGGCGGCGAATGCGGCAAGCCCGTTAATCGCTTCGGGCGTAAATTCCAGATCGACATCTTCTGTGGCCAACAGATCGGTATACTGCTGGGTAAGTGAATTTTTCGGTTCGGTAAGAATCCGTAAAAATTCCGCCTTGCCCAGAGATTCGAGTTCCACGCGCAACGGAAACCGCCCCTGTAATTCCGGGATAAGATCGGAAGGTTTGCTTATGTTGAACGCTCCCGCCGCTATGAACAAGATGTGGCTCGTATCGACCGGACCCCATTTGGTCGTTACGATTGCGCCTTCAACTATAGGCAGGATGTCGCGCTGAACACCTTCACGCGAAACATCGTGACCGCCACCCCTGTCGCCCTTTACGGCCACCTTGTCGATCTCATCGATAAATATTATCCCCATCTCCTGTACGCGGCGGCGGGCTTCTTCCGTAACGCGGTCCGCATCAATAAGTTTTTCCGCCTCCTCGTTGATCAGTATTTCGCGCGCACGTTTAACCGCAAGCACTTTACGTTTTTTGCTGCCGCCAAATATGCCGGCAATGCCGGAAAGGCTCGATTCTATCTCCTCAAATCCGCTGCCCATCATACCGAAAGACGGCATCGGTATATCTTGGCTAACGGAAAGCTCAACGGTACGCTCTTCAAATTTGCCTTCGCGCAGCATTGTCCTAAATTTTTCCCGCGTACTATAGAGTCTGGTCTGTTCCGCGGCGGCGGCGACTTTCTCTTCTTCGGTAAGTACACGAGCGGCCTGCTCCGGCGCGCTTTTACTCCGCGTTTTCTTTCGGATGATAGGAATCCCAACCTGAATCGCGGTTCCCATCACGCTGGGGCCATCCGATTCGTTGTTGATTGAAAAAGCCCCCACCGGCGTTATGACCGGTTTAACGCTGTCATTCGTGCTTTCCCTGTCGTGGCGCTTCTTAGAAGCGGAACCCGGCAACAATAGGTCCAGCAAGGCCTCCTCCGCGCGCTTTTCCGCGTCCGCCTTTACCGTATCCTGCATCTCCTGTTTTACCATCTGGTAACCGGCCGACATCAGGTCGCGCACCATCGATTCGACATCACGTCCAACATAGCCAACCTCTGTGTACTTGGTCGCTTCGATCTTAAGGAAGGGCGAACCGGCAAGTTTTGCCAGCCGGCGGGCAATTTCGGTCTTTCCTACGCCGGTGGGCCCTATCATCAGGATGTTTTTAGGCGCTATGTCCTCGCGAATTTCAGGATCGAGCTTCAAACGGCGTATTCTGTTACGCAACGCTACCGCTACCGCGCGCTTTGCTTTCTCTTGCCCAACAATATACTTATCCAGTTCCGCCACAATTTCCCGCGGCGTAAGATTGTCTAAATTTTTTTTCGTAGTCATTTTTTTAATTCTACAACTTTTTTAAAATAAATAAAAGTGCCCGCAGGGCCTGCCTTTCAATCTGTTTGTGGCCGGAGCTCCTGATGACCCTCCGGAGTTTTAATCCGCGTAACCCGCGCAAGGTACGGCGTAACGACTAAAACTGCCTGTGAAGCGCAAAAAAATCAAGGCTGATTACAGGGCCGAAACCCGATGGTATGGTAAAAAGGTGAAAGATAAACCTTCCTTAGTGAACTATCCTCTTTTTGGAAAATGTTTCAAACTGAAAAAACCATGCGTGAAGAATACAGGCTTGTTGACGGGAAAAGGCTTCGTTGCGGGTACACTACCGGTTCCTGCGCGGCGGCGGCGGCAAAGGTAGCGGCGGCCATGCTTTTGAGCGGAGAGTCGGGGACGGATTTTGTAGAAATCGATACGCCGTCCGGGAAAACTCTCAAACTGCCGGTCGACAATTCCTCTCGCGACGGCGGAACGGCAAGCTGCGCCGTGCGAAAGGACGGCGGGGACGACTATGATGTTACTTCCGGCAGCCTCGTCTATGCCGGCGTTAGAAAGATGCCGGAACAGGGCTTTGTGATAGAAGGCGGCGAAGGTATCGGCACGGTAACACTGCCCGGCCTCGATCAGCCTGTGGGCGCGGCGGCAATAAACAGTGTTCCCCGCCGCATGATACTTGACGCGCTCCGCGAAGCTTGCGAAGTCTCCGGCTTTTCAGGCGGCCTGCTCGTAAACATATCCATACCGGACGGTGAAAAACTTGCCGAACGTACCTTCAACAAAAGGCTCGGCATAGTAGGCGGTCTTTCCGTGCTTGGCACGACCGGTATCGTGGAACCGATGAGCGAGGCCGCCTTCCGCGACTCGATCAAGGCCGAACTTTCCATGCTGCGCGCTTGCGGCTACGACTCAATTACGCTTACACCGGGAAACATCGGCCTGGACTTCCTTGAGCGAAACTATCCCGGCCTTCGTCCGGTAAAATGCGCGAATTTTATCGGCGAAAGCATAATTCTGAGCGCGGAAGCCGGTTTCAGGAATGTCCTGATCGCGGGGCATATAGGTAAGCTGGTAAAACTGGTAACGGGCGGCTTTAATACCCATTCAAAGTATGGCGACGCGCGGCTGTTTGTCTTTGCCGCCCTCGCCGGCTCGTGCGGCGCAAACAGGCTTTTAACCTCGGAACTGCTGCGTTGCGCAACAAGCGAGGCCGCCATCGATCTGTTAAAGTCCGCGGGTCTCTGGGAAGCGGTGTTTTGCAGGATTTTGGACGAAACGCGAAGGCGGTTGGATGAATTTTGCAAACGGCGTTCTTACGACAGGCTGCGCTGTGACGTGCTGTTTTTTTCCTCCAAACACGGCTTCCTCGGCCCACCAGCGGCTTTACCCGCCAGCGGGTCTACCCACCAGTGGGTTTAATCCATTGCCTTCACTTTGAGATAGGCGTCAGCTTCCGTCCCAGCCGCCCGCCAGCGGGTCTAATCCATTGCCTTCACTTTGAGATAAGCGTTGACTTCCGTCCCAGCCGCCCACCAGCGGGTCTAATCCATTGCCTTCACTTTGAAATAAGCGTTGACTTCCGTCCCAGCCGCCCGCCAGTGGGTTTACCCACCAGCGGGTCTAATCTATTGCCTTCACTTTGAAATAAGCGTCAGCTTCCGTCCCAGCCGCCCGCCAGCGGCTTTACCCACCAGTGGGTTTAATCCATTGCCTTCACTTTGAGATAGGCGTTGACTTCCATCCCAGCCACCCGCCGGCGTTCTCACGACGCATTTTCTCCGCGCCGGCTGCTTTCTGTAGCCTTGCGTTTTATCTTTTTTGTTGTGGTCATTTCCATCGGTTCGTCCAGGATCGTTGTTTTTTCGATCTTTTGGTATGGAAGCAGGCGTTTATTCACTTCAGAAATAATTGCGGCGATACGAGCCTTTACCTGCTCTTTAACGGCCGCGCCTGTATTTTTGAAGAAGTCCGGGCTGGGAAACACGACGGCCTCAAT
>JAITAE010000088.1 GCA_031284295.1 Spirochaetaceae bacterium | reverse complement strand
GCCCGACGCGATGTACTCGTCGTCCGCCGAATCAGCCGCTTGCAGTTCATCCGCCTGTGCGCCGGCCGGCGTCGGGGCACAGGCCTCCTTGCCTGAATCGCTGCCGAAGCGCCCGAAGTAGTCTTTGCCCAGTTCAAAAGAATCTATCTCTTCTTCCTGTTCGAAAAATTTTTCCAGAGCTGCCAGAATCACGGCGGACTTGGATAGATTTCTTGCTTTTGCAAACGAGGAAATTTTTTGTTCCACATCTGCGGGCAACCTTAAACTAGTCATATTTACCTCTTATTACAAACTGTAATACGCCGTCGCTAAAATGTCAAGCGCCTTCTACCGTTTCAGCGTCAAAACTTCTTGTAAAAGCTGATCGGCTGTCTGTATAGTCCGGCTGTTCGCCTGAAAACCGCGCTGGGTAACGATCATGTCGGTAAATTCGGCGGCCATATCGACATTGGACATCTCCAGAGTACCGGAAATTATCTTGCCCCTCCCCGCCGTACCGGAGGGCCCTATGTTGGCGTTGCCGGAGTTGTTCGAAACAACGAAGGCCGTATCGCCGTTCTTTTCGAGGCCGCCCTGATTCGTAAAGGTAGCGAGCGCGATCTGCGCGATTGTACGGTTGGTTCCGTTGGAATAAACGCCGGTTATCACGCCGCTCTGGTCAATCTTGAAACTTTCCAGGTAGCCCATCGTGTAGCCGTCCTGAGTTACCGCCTTGGACGTACTGGACTCGGCAAACTGGGTAAGGGCGCGGGTGAATCCGCCCACATTCCCCATATCCAGCGTAAAAAGCTGGCGCACCGGCGCACCGTCCGCGCCCGGATCGGCGGCGGGAACATCGTAGGCCACATTCATCACGACCTGACCGCCCGCCTCGCCGCCTGAAACGTTGCCGTCCGCGTCCACCGCGCTTACGATTGTGCCGTTGTTGTCAAAGTTTACCGTATAAACAGCAGCCCCTCCCGCCGCGGGCGCGGCCTCGGCAAGCCCCGCCGCCGTATTGGTGGGCGCTTCCGCCTGCGGGTCTACCGCTACGGTAACCGTCCAACTGTTCGCGGTGTCCGGCACGCGGGTAAACGCCGCCTGCATGACGTGAATTTCGCCAAAGGTATCGTAAATCTCTATCTGGGTATTCCATGTCCCCTGCCGTATCGCCGCCTCGTCCGCGCCTTCCGGTATGAACGGCGTCCGCTTGTCCAGGTTACAGGCAAATTCGATGCGGGTGGTGGCGCGAGCCGGGTCCTTGCCGCCCACAGGGATCGTGATATCGCCTACATTGCGGGACACCTCAAGAAGGGTAACCCCGTCCACAGTCTCCGCCATCCAGCCCTGAACCTTCATGCCGTTAGCGGGATTCACCAGCGTCCCCGCGTTATCCAGGCCAAAAGCGCCCGCCCGCGTGTAAAGCTGATTGTTACCTTCGGCCAGCACAAAGAAACCCTGACCCATGACAGCCAAATCCGTTATGTTGCCGGTTGATTGCAGCGAACCCTGCGTGTGTATCGTATCTATCGCGGCGATGGACATTCCAAGACCGACTTCTTTCGGGTTCACGCCGCCAACCTCTTCCGTTGGCCGGGCCGCGCCCTGAAGCTGCTGATACAGCATATCTTGAAAGTTCACCCGTCCTTTCTTAAAACCGGTCGTGTTGATATTGGCAATGTTGTTGCCTACAACATCCATCCTGGTCTGATGATTCTGCAAACCGGACACGCCGGAAAACAATGATCGCATCATAAAGCGTTACCTCATTCCTCTTCAAAAATTTTTGTTACCTGACTCCACTGGTAATAGTTTCCATTTACCAGAATCTGGGGCGCGCCTCCGCGGGTTACCGCTTTTACCGTCCCTTCGACAGTGTTGTCCCCTTCCAGAATTTCAACGGATTTTCCTATCGCGGCGGCGGCTTCGTTTCCTGTAATGATCTCCGTGAGCCTTGAAAAATCGCTTGCCATGTTTGTCATCTGCTCCAGCGATGAAAACTGCGCCATCTGCGCTATGAATTCCTTATCCTCCATAGGCGCGGTAGGGTCCTGATACGAAAGCTGGGTAATCAAAAGTTTGAGGAAATCATCCCTGCCCAAACTTTGACTTTTTACCTTGCCCTCGTTGATTTTTGCGTTGAATTCGTTGACAAGATTATTTGTCTCCGACATTTCCCGCGCGCTCAAACCACTGTTTATATCCATTAAAAACTCCTAAACCAAGACATTTATCTGTTTTGCCGAATAAGCCGCGCCAAAGTACGCGCTTTTTCCGGCGGTATCATCGTAGCGGGACGACACGGTTTTTGTTGAAATCCTTTCACCGCCTGTCCGCCATTCACCTTCGTTACCCCGCGGTTCGTCATGCTCCGCAAGCTCAAGGCTAAGGCTTGCGCCGTCAAAGCCTTCGCCCCGGAAAGTCTGTTCCAGCGACTCCATCTCTTGTTCAAAGGCCCGCAGAGCCTCGCCGCTTTCCACGACGATTTTTCCCGTAATCTTGTTTTCGGTCATTTCAAGGTGTATCTTGACCTTGCCAAGCGACTCCGGTTTGAGGGAAAGCCGTATAGTCCCCTCGCCGCCTTCACGGAGCAGCACCTGAGCCTGCCGCACGATGTCGCCGTTCAGGTTTTGCTGAAGTTCGCGGGCAAGGAAGGTCTCAAACGAAGCCGCCGGTTTAGCTCCGTCCGCGCCGTTAAAAGCGCCCCGCTCGCCCGCCGCGCTTCGGCTCTCGCCGCGAAGGTTCACCGTGATTTCCGTTTCCGGAGCGGCGCTTACCCGCCGGGGCTCCGCCGCGTCCGCAACCCTCGCAAGGTCCGCGCCGCCTAAACCCACCGCGTCAAGCCGCTCCCCCGCCGTATGCTTCCTGACACGTTCTGACGGGGATTTCTTTTCGCCTTCCGCCGGAACGCCGCCGTTTTTTTCTTTTGTCTGAGGCGCGGCAACGCGGGATACCGCAACGGCAGCGCCCAAAGCCGCATCCGCCCCATCATTTACCACATCAAGAGACGCGACATTTGACGCGGCGGCATTACTGCCGGCGGCATTCTTGCCGGCGGCATTCTTGCCGGCGGCATTTTCGGCGAAGCCTTTTTTACCGGCGGCCACATTTTCGGCATCTTCCCCGGCGGGCACGCCGCCGGCAAGACGCTCGCTAAGCTCCGGCGTTTTTTCGTCAACGCGGATGCCTCCGTCCGTACCGGGCGCGTCCGCGTCAAGCGCCCGCGCGTCGGGAAGCCTGACACCGCCCGCCTCTTTTGCCGTGCTTTCAACGTTCACCCGGCGGCCTGCCGGCAGAGCCTCATTGGATTCGTCTACCGCGGCATTTTTTTCGACAGAGATACCTCCGCCCGCCGCGTCCTTGCCGTCCGTTTCCGGGGCGGCTTCCGCCAAACGCGGATACGGTACGGCATCATCCGCCAAAACCTCGCCCGCCGCGCCGTCAACGGCCTTTACATCCGCCGCCTCGCTGTTTTTCAATACCGGCAAAAAGCTCTCACCGGCGGCGGCCTCTACAACGGCATCCTCATCTTGCTCATCCTCAGTCCTGCCGGATGAAATTTCCGCGGCGGACGGCTCTTCGTCCCGGACAGTAAACTCATTCCCGTCTTCCGCCGTTTGGTCCATAGCAGCCAGGTATTCTGAGAATTTTGGATTATTTGATGGTTCCGCCGTCATGCTAGGCGTGTCTGGAAATGGCTCCGCCCTGTACGCGGCGGACATATCCAGCGCCGCAGTTAAAAAATCAGACGGACTAAATAGGGCTTGACTCAACACTGCCCTGCCTCCTCAAGAATGACAATCCGTGTTCATTTGGATTACCGGAGCCGTTCCGTCAGCTTCCGCAAGAATATCTAAGTAGAATTTCGGCGCTTAAAGCCACCTTGTTTAGGCAATTCTCCAAATACGCCCGCCGCGCCTCCCACGTAAGGGACAGCCCATCTATCACATAGGTTAGGGAAGCACTGATTCATTAAAAAGGGGGGCGCTATTTCCATGCCGTCACCGGCACATAGCCGCCTAATCGACGCGCCCCCCTCGCTACAGCCCCGCTACGCGGGTCTTCCGCTACCCCCCAATCAGGGGCCTCAGCCAACACCGGCTGGAGTTTGCGTAGCAAACTCCGGGAATAACCGCGTAGCGGTTATTCCGCCGCCCTATTTAATCAGCGCTTCCCTAGTGTTCTATTACGAAACGTCCGTGTAATCCACATATCTTTTGATACCAAAGTAAACGCGCATAAGCATTTTATCCATGCGCGGCTGTCAAGATTCCAGCAAAAAATCGACGGCTGTCTGACAGAGACAGGCGGCGGCCACACGGAGCGCCCCTTCGTCCCACCGGAAATGCGGGCTATGATGGGGTACCGCTTTCCCTTCCCGCGCTATGCCGACAAAAAAGAACGATGCGGGAACATTTTTGGCAATGTACGCGAAATCTTCCCCGCCCATACTGGCCACCGCCTCGTGAACATTGTCCGGCCCCAGTACCTCTTCCGCCGCTTTCCGGACAAGGGCCGTCGCCGCCGCATCGTTGACGAGGGGCAGAAAACGTTTTGTTACGTTAAAGGTATACGAAGCGCCCGCCGCCGAAGTTATACCCCGCAGCACCTTTTCCATCTCGCATGGAATAAAATCGCGCATCCCCTCGTTAAATGTTCTTATCGTGCCCATCATATCCACGGTTTCCGGGATCACGTTGTGCGTATACCCGCCGCGTATCATACAGACCGAAAGCACGGCGGGCTCCAGCGGATTCTTGCGGCGGCTCACTATGGTCTGAAACTGTAGTATAACCTGGGCGGCCAAGCTTACCGGGTCAACCGCAAGGTGAGGCATCCCGCCGTGCCCGCCTGAACCTTTGATCGTGATGCGAAATTCGTCCGGCGAGGCCATCACCGGCCCGGCCTTTACCAGAACCGTTCCTTCCTCCGCATCCCCCCACAGGTGGCAGCCAAAAGCGGCGTCCACACTGGGATCCTCCAGTATACCTGCTTCAATCATACGCTCCGCGCCGCCGGTGGTCTCTTCCGCCGGCTGGAACATCAATTTTACCGTACCGGGCAGCCTGTCTTTTAAGTCGTTCAAAACCATACCGGCCATCAACAGCGCCGCCGTATGCCCGTCATGCCCGCAGGCGTGCATAATCCCCGGCTTTTTTGATTTGTACGGCACATCGGCGGCCTCGTTCAGTTCCAGCGCGTCCATATCCGCCCGCAACAGCACGGTTTTGCCCGGCTTTCCACCTCGTACTATGCCGAGTACGCCATTTCCACCGATACCTGTCCGCACTTCGATACCCGCTTCCCTCAGCGTATCCGCGACAAGCCCGGCCGTTTCAACCTCGCGCCCCGAAAGTTCCGGGTACTGATGAATGTGACGGCGCAGTTCCACCCCCCTGGGGTAGTACTTTTCTATGCGGAGTTTTATTTCACCGGTGAGCATCGTACCTCCAAATGTGTCCCGTACTTAGGCCATGCATAAAGATACATAAAAAATGAAATTTTATGCAATACCGTTACCTTGCAAACTGCCTAAGGCAACGCTGATTATTAAAAAGGGGGCGCTGTTTTCCATGCCGTCACCGGCACATAGCCGCCTGCCTGTCGCGCCCCCCTGCGCTCCATCCCGCGCAAGCGCGGTATTCCGCTACCCCCCAATCCGCCGCCCTATTTAATCAGCGCTTCCCTAAGTATCGCGTGCGCTACGACAGCAACTCATAAACCGCAGGTTCTCTGGCGCAAAGCAACGTAAAAACCTACAAGCGCAGCGGCTGCCAGCATTGCCCTCAGGGGTCTAAGTGCTATTCATCCCGGCAATCAAAAATGCCGCCGCCGGGAAAGAAACCGATATATCGCAGCCGAAGCATACCCCGGCGCGTGATAAAAACCGCGGAACTATCGTGATTTCACGTTTACAGGCGAAACTCCGCGGCGGCAGAAAATTTGGGCGGCAATGCGCCAGGCCGCGTAACAGTTTGGTTAAAAGCGCGGTTGCCATCGCATCTCCGCTTGAAAAGGCAACGTTCAGGCGAAAACGTGTTATTCGCAGATTGAACGCGCAGGGTGTTTTCCCCATAGAGGTTAAATCTTACCGGCGCGACAGACAGCCCGATAAGGTCCGCCGCTACGCCAAAAATCAAAAAAATCACAATTCACCCCTTCATTTTTTCATTGAGCCTGTTCCAAAACTCGCCTTCTACAAGTTAACGCCCCGCCGGGGGCCCCGGACCCCGGAGTTCCAGAATAACCTCCATTATAAAAAGTTTTGTCTGTCAAGAAAAGTCCCCGCCCCGCCGGGCAGCCCAGCCCGCCGCCCGCGTATTTTAGGCAGCCGGCGGCCCGGCGTATTTAAAACCCATGCCGGCGGGTAGTGGGCTTGGCGGGGTCGACTTGTCCGAAACCTTCAGGCGGGTTAAGATGGCCTTATGCGACGTTTGAAAATTGTCAAACTCGAAGACCTTGTTCCGCGCATGGCGGAATTGTTCAGTAAAAAAAACGCGGACGGCTTTGCATACTCGTGGGGCGCGTTTGGCAAGGACTGCGTTTCCGGCCTGATAGTTGGCATAGTGGCGATGCCGCTTGCAATGGCTTTCAGCATAGCGGCGGGCGGGACACCGGCGCAGGGCCTGTACACGGCGATAATCGCGGGCTTTTTTGTCAGCGCGCTCGGAGGCAGCCGCTTTCAGATAGCCGGTCCCACCGGCGCTTTTGTGGTTATAATCTATGACATAATCGCCAGGCAGGGCATGGCGGGCCTCATCGCCGCCACAATAATAGCGGGTATCCTGCTGATACTGATGGGCCTGTCTGGGCTTGGCAAATTCATCAAATACATACCGTATCCCGTTACTACGGGATTCACCACCGGCATAGGTTTGCTGATATTTTCGCAGCAGGTAAAAGACTTTTTCGGCCTCGATATAGCGCAAAGTTCGCCGGAATTTATCGGAAAATGGGTACAGCATTTCAGCGCGGCGCGGACGATTGATGTAGCGACTCTCGCCGTGGGGCTCGGTACGGTGTTCATTATCGTTATACTGCGCCGTTTTGCGCCGCGTATACCCGGCGCGGTTGTGGCCATATCGGCGCTCACCATTGTCTGCTACCTTTTCAAACTGCCGCCGCCAACGATAGGCGATGTGTTTGGCAGCATCTCATCGTCCGCGCTGCCCATCCCGAATTTTCCCGCGATAAGCCTGTCCACAATACGCGACGTTTTTCCCGACGCATTCTCGATAGCGCTGCTTGCCGCGATAGAATCGCTGTTGTCCGCCGTCGTAGCGGACGGCATGGGCGGCGACCGTCACAATTCCAACACGGAACTTGTCGCGCAGGGCGTAGGAAACATCGCCTCGGTGATTTTTGGCGGGATACCGGCGACCGGCGCAATCGCGCGGACGGCGGCAAACATCAAATCCGGTGCGGTAAGTCCGGTTTCCGGCATCGTTCATTCGCTTACGCTGGTGCTGTTCATACTGTTTCTCGCGCCCGCCGTCTCAATGATACCGCTTGCCTGCCTTTCCGCGGTTTTGATGGTGGTTTCGTGGGACATGGGTAACGTGGGACGCTTTATCCGCATAATAAAAACGGCGCCGAAAAGCGATGTGTTTGTCCTGCTGATCACGTTTGCGCTGACGGTACTGGTTGACCTTACGTTCGCGGTAGAAATAGGCGTGCTGCTCGCGGTGTTCCTGTTCATACGCAGGATGATAGAGATAGCGGACATAACGCCGCAGAATAATGAAGTGATAACCGCGCTTGCCATGGGCAATGTCGAAAAGAATACGGAAAAAAATATCAAGGCGCTTCACAGCAAGGATATTGAGGTTTACGAGATAGACGGGCCCTTCTTTTTTGGGGTGGCGGATATGCTGCAAAACACGCTGCTTCATCTTGCGAAAGCGCCGAAAACGGTGATACTGCGGATGCGCGCCGTGCCCGCGATAGATTCCACCGGCATTGCGGCCCTCGAATCGTTTCTGATGAACTGCCGAGGCAGGAAAATCCGCCTTATCATCACCGAAATACGATCCCAGCCGAAAAACGCGCTGGAAAAGTCCGGTTTTACCGCCGCCTGCGGCCATGAAAATTTCATTGCCACGCTGGAAGAAGCGATAGAAAGCTGCAATTAGACGGAAGCTTCAGGCGGCGGCGAAAAAATTCTGTTGTACGCGCCGATTATACATTCGCCAAGCACCCGCTCTTCCGGCGGGGCGCAACGTGAAAGTTCCGTGTAAAGCAGTTTCGCGTTCCCGTAATCGGCGGCGGTGTCTACAGTCAGACGTATTGACGGACGCCGCCATTTTTCGGGCGCGGGCGGGCGGTGCAGCGTAAAGACATTGCCGTTTTCGTAGAGGTAGGGGCATACGTGTTCGCGGTGGTACGGCGTTTCAGCCTCTTTTTCGGCCCGTAAAAGAGCCGGAACGGCGACGGATTCCACCCCCGCGCCGTATGGCAGCCCCGAAAAGCCCGCGTAGCCGGCGTTCAGCGCGGCGGCTTCGCCGTTTATGGCTTCCGCCGCGTCGCAAAAAACAAACGGGTTGTCGCCGGTGGCACGGATGATCCTGCAAGCGCCTTCCCTGTCAAGGCCGAAATGCCGGATAGCCAAACAGAAACGGCCAAGCACATCGTCCTTTGGACCCGCAAAAATTTCAAAACGGGCGGACGCGGCGAGCGCTTTGAATGTGTCAAACGAGTCCTCCGGACAGGCAAGGACACGCAAGTCCGCCGGAAGGCGCGACAGGGATTCCATCACACGGAGTATAAGTGGCGCCCCGTCAAGCGGAAGCAAGGCTTTGCACGGCAGACGGCTGGAGTCCAGCCGCGCCTGAAGAATAACAACCGTCATATCAGTACCCGAACCTGAATTTTTCATCGGCAGAGATGCCGTTTAGAATATATTTTACAGATTGAAGAATGTCAAATCCCTTAAATTCCGCGCTGTTTTTGGAGGCTATTCCTATAAATCCATAATTCATTCTCATCGTATTCATTCAGCCGCC
>JAITAE010000222.1 GCA_031284295.1 Spirochaetaceae bacterium | reverse complement strand
CTTTGACCAATGTCGGGAATGGCGAGCTTAATTTTTATGTCGGGCCTGGATTGTACGCGCAAATTGGTGTACCAAAAGATGGCGATTTCGACTTTGGAATCGGACTGAGAGTTCCTGTTGGAGTAGATCTGCGCTTTGATATTTTTGACGTGTTTCTGGAGTTCGCTCCGCAAGTGGGAGTGTCATTTTTACCAAGTATAGGCCTTTACGGAAATTGGTTTAACGTCGCCATCGGTTTCCGTTTCTGGTTAGGTGAATAACATCGTTGATCTGAATCAAAAAGAGGGGTTTACAGGTAAACAAGCGGTGTCAAATGCGTAACGTCAGTCCAAAACCATACTTAAAATGGCTCAAGCCCACCTCGGTGATACTCGTTGTTGGATGTATAATCGTGCTTGTGTTTCTAGGAACGAGCGTGTACATAGTTGATCAAACCGAGAACGCCGTGGTAACCCGCTTTGGCCGTTTCTTAAAGATAAACGAACCCGGACTGCATTTTCAGCTTCCGTTTGGCATAGATAAACACTACGTGATCAACGTTACGGCCTACAACACGGAACAGTTCGGTTTCAACACCGTAAAATCAGGTATAGCCACGACATACTCCAACAGAACCAGCGAATCTACAATGCTTACCGGCGACCTCAACATCATCGATGTCGAATGGATAATACAGTACCGTATAGTCGACCCAAGAGCCTGGGTGTTCAACGTAAACGAGCGGGAGCAGACAATACGTGACGTGTCCCGTTCCGTGGTCAATATGCTGGTAGGGGACCGCGGTATAATGGATATTATGGGGCCGGAACGTAGCGCGATAGAAAATTCCGGCGTTGCCCTTATGAACGAAACATTTCGAAGTTACGGGCTTGGAATAGATGTTGTCGCGGTAAAACTGCAAAATATAGACCCGCCGGCCGGCGTACAGGAGGCTTTTGACGATGTGAACAAGGCGGAACAGGATATGAATCGCCTTATAAACGAGGGGCAACAGGCCTATAACGCCGCGATACCCCGGGCGCGCGGTGAAGCGGACCGCCGCATCCAGGTGGCGCAAGGTTATGCAACGGAGCGTATCAACAACGCAAACGGTGAGGTTGACCGCTTCAATGCCGTGCACGAAGAGTACAGAAAAGCGCCGGAAGTAACACGGCAGCGTCTTTACTATGAGATGATAGAAGAAATTTTCAACGGAGGCGAGGACGCCCCGCCATCCGTGATCATCGACCGCAGCCTGCAAAATTTTGTCCCGTTCAGGGACATGGGCAAAGGAGAGTAACACGTGAAAAAAATCCCTGTTGTTCTTGTCGTAGCAGCGGCGGTTCTTGTAAGCATACTGTTGGCCGGGCCGTTTTATGTTGTTGATGAGGGCGAACAGGCTGTCATCGTGCAGATGGGGCGGCTCATTGATGTTGTTACGGACGCGGGCCTACATATTAAAATCCCGTTTATCGATAATGTAACGCGGTATCCCAAACGGATAATGGCTTGGGAGGGTGAGCAAAAAAGTATGCCTACACGGGAAAAGCAGTATATATGGGTAGACGTAATAGCACGATGGCGCATAGCGGACCCGCAAAAATTCTACGAGTCTATTTCAGCCGTATCAAGCGCTTACCCGAAACTTGGCGATATTATAGATTCAGAGGTGCGTACCGTTGTAGCCGAAAATTACCTGCGCGAAACGGTGCGGAATTCAAACCTCATACTTGAAAAGCTACCTGAAGCCGCCCCGGTTCCGACGGCGGATACTCAGGCATTTACTGAAGACGGCGACTCGATGTTTGAAAATTTTGAAAAGAAACTCAGTTCCATGATACAGGAACCCGGCGCAAACAATGAACCTATACAGAAAGGACGGCGTAAACTTGCCGAAGAAATTCTGGAACGTTCCCGCAGGATAGTAAGCGAGTACGGTATTGAGCTTATCGATGTTGTAACGCGGCAGATACGTTATTCCGATGAGCTTACGCAGAGTGTTTACGCCCGCATGATAAAGGAAAGAAATCAGATAGCTCAGGCCTTTCGCAGTGAGGGCGAAGGCAAAAAGGCCGAATGGCTTGGACGTACGGACAATGAACAGCGGTCAATACTTTCGGCAGCTTACGAACAGGCCGAAAAAATTCGCGGCGCGGCGGATGCGGAAGCAACATCAATCTACGCTTCCGCCTACAACCGTGACCGCGCTTTTTTTGATTTCTGGCGGGCGATGGAATCGTATCGCGCAACCATACCTAAATTGGACAAAACGCTGACTACAAACATGGATTATTTCCGTTATCTATATTCTCCACAAGGGAGGTGACAAATGAAATTTGATATTTGGACGGATGGCGGGTGCTCCGGTAACCCCGGTCCGGGAGGCTGGGCTTTTGTCGTTACCGATTCACGCGGCAAAAAGGTAGGCGAAAACAAAGGAGGTGAACGGGAAACGACCAACAACCGCATGGAACTGCTGGCCGTTATAAGGGCGCTGAAATACATTTCCGCAAAAAAATTCAACATTGACCGGATTACCGTTCATACCGACTCACAGTATGTGGAGAAAGGCATGACGGAATGGATTGTGCGATGGAAAACAAACGGCTGGAAAGCTTCTGATGGGAAACCGGTAAAAAACATGGATCTCTGGTTTAAGCTGGACAAGCTCGCGTTGGAACTTCCTGTTACATGGGAGTGGGTAGAGAGTCATGCGGGCATTATGCTTAACGAGCGTTGCGACGAAATGACCCACGAAGCGATAGAAAAACTGCTGTCCAAACCGGTGAAGCCTGTCAAACCGACCAAAAAACAGGTCAAACCGACCGAAAAACAGGTCAAGCCGACCGAAAAGCAGGTCGAACCAGTCAAGATATCGCGTTCAAAACATACCGCCAGCAAGTAGTTTTTATAAATTTATGTTACACTTGACGCATGAAGACAAATTAAAAATTCTTTCCTCACTTAACTGGGATTACCTTGTATCGGCGGAGGATATGCTTGCCGTTACCTAAGGACGCTTTGATAAGGCGGGCGCGTTTGACAGGAAATTTTTATTCTGCTTTGGGGTTTAATACCCCGCCGCTCTGCGGCGGTTAGAATCAGTAACACTTACAATAAAATGGTAGTAAACCCACCCATACTATAAATTTCCTTACAGAACGAACCTCGTAAATAATGCAACGCTTACAAGATGCCCCGCCCTTCAGGGCGGGGAGGTTCATCAAATCACTATGTACATTATGGGAGTAATTAGAATTACCGATAGTATTTGTCAACAGCGGCAGTAACGTTTCACGCAGTACCGATGAACGCGCGTCCTTAGCCCGCAGGCGGCAGATTAAATGGCGGCTTCCGGCATAGCGGACGGCGCGGTATATCACCGCCATTACCAGCACGGTAGTCTTGCCGCTTCTCGAACCGCCGAATAATAAAATATGTTTTGCCCCGCTTTTTATCAGAGCCAACGCCTTACGCTGTGCCGCCGTAGGCTTAAACATCACCGCCCCCTCCGCTTTCATAAAAAATAATACTTCCCTTACAGATTCTCAAAATCATCGGAAAAGTTTATTTCAAGCTGTTTACCGCCCGTCTCAGCCTTTCCCGGCGCTATACCCAGCACGTCCCGCTCCGTACTTATAGCCGCCTCCATCCATTCTTTTACGTTTCCCTGCGTCAATTCACGCGGATTCATCAAATCAAGTTTCTTGTTTACAACCGTCAGCATTTTTTCAGTTACCTCACGGTACGCCGCTTCACGCGCCTCTATAGTTTTGCGCCGTTCAGTTTGTTTTAGTTTGCCAAGGTACACGTCATAGTCCGCCGCCCTCTTGAACCAGCGATACTTCATTGACCATCCAAGCCACAAACGGTAACGCTTGCCCCGCTTTACAACGTCGCTTTCATTTGCCGCCAGAACTTTCTTGATGTTCCGGTCAGGACCGTAATCACGAAACAAACAAAAGGCGGCGTATGCCCCCGCGCTCTCCTCATCTAGTTTTTCCCAACTGTCAAACGGCAGCAGTTCTTTTTTTATATCGTTGTATGTACTTTCAAAGTCAGTCATGTTTTAATTCCTTATACGCCGTCAAATAATTCCATGCCGCCGGTTTTTAT
>JAITAE010000158.1 GCA_031284295.1 Spirochaetaceae bacterium | reverse complement strand
GCAATTTCCAAACGTACAGGCTTTACAAATAAAATCATAGAAACCTTGTCCCAAAACCGCGGCGAAGCCGGCGAGAATCTTTCCGCCGAATTTAACTCTTTTATAAAGAATACAAGCGCCGGTGAAATCGTATCGAGCCTAAAAAAATCAGGCTTTATAAGCGGTGAAATCATCGCGGACGCGCTTGCCGCCAAACTGCGTAATTTAAAAACCGAAAACATTGAATTGTTTACAACAGTTATGGACGCAAAGATAAAAAACCTGTTTCCAAACCTTGATTTTTCTTTTATAAAAACAAAACTGCTTCCCCATATATCAGGCGCGTTAAAACAATTTTTAAACAGCGAATACGGCAGTAACAGATTACTGAAAAAAATCAACGCCGCAATAGATTCGTTTGCGGCAAAAAACATAAGCGATACGATAGACCTTACGAAAATCCCACTCAATGTAAACGAAACGGGCGTAAAAGACTTTATGCTCCGCCACCGGACGGATATCTCCGGCCTAAACGCCGGCGGATTTTTTGTGGGTGCGGCGGCAGCGCTCCCTTGGATGCGTATCACGGACCGCGTAAAAGCCCGCAGGGTAAACGGCGTTTACCGTATTCTGCAAAACGATGTCCTGTACGCTAAGGCGGCGGACGCCGTTCAAAACCTTGTCAGCCGGAATCTGGATACGATACTGGGCGGCAGCGTTTTTGAAATCGCAAAAAATGAGTTGGATGTTTTAAGCCCTCCGCAGGTGAACAGCATGGTACATGATTTTATGGGAACTCAGCTAAAACCCATAAACATCATAGGCGCGGTTCTCGGCGGCCTTGCCGGAGCGCTTACCGCGCTCGTTACGATGTTTTTAAAGCTGCCGGCCTCTTTTAGCTGGGCGTTGTCCGCCGCCTACGGCCTTGTATTCGCGCTTGCCGGCATAGGCACAAACTGGATAGCGGTAAAAATGCTGTTTCACCCGTATAAAAGAATAGCGGGCCTTAATTTTCCGCCATTTATAGGCGTGGCGGCGCTGAAACAGGCGGAGTTTGCCGCCGGCATCGCAAAAGTTATACAGCAGAATATGTTGAACGAGGCCGCTCTGCGCCGTTTTTACGCGGAAAAAAAGGACTCTCTTTATACGCTGTGCAAGGAACGGCTTGCGGCGGAAAACTATAGCTTTATTGACGATTTTTTCTCGGACGAGGCGCGGATTGCGGCGGCTGTTGACGGTCTCCGCGATTGTATAAAAACCTCGCATACAGAATTCGCGGATTACATAGACAAGTACATTACCGGCAGAATCGAAGCGGGCGGAACGGAAAATTTTACCGAAAGCCTGAAAGAGATTTTGTTTGAAAAAATAAAAAGCGGCGGACCCGCGGCATATACCGGCAAAAAAATTCAGGAGCGTATCAACGACAAAAATCTGCCGGAACATATCACGTCAAAAATAAGCGAGGCGCTTCTTGACCTGTTCCACCAGTATCTGCGGCAAAACTTACAAAACATTTTTGACCCAAAAACACTGCGCCGTCATGAAACGGCGTTTACCGGCTATATAGAAAGTCATACACTGTCCGGTTTGACCGGTAAAGAAACGGCGGCGGAAATCGCCGGGCTGCTGCCACGGAAAGCGCCGGCACTTATCGCGAAACTGGCGGGCGGACGGATGACGGACGGGCGGCGGCGGCTCAAAGACTGTCTGAGCGGCGGCATCCCCGCGCTGATCAAGAGTAAGGGCAGCCTTGTCAACCGCGCGATTTGCAGGCTGGCCGCAAGCCAGAAATCAGCGATTGTAAGCAAGATTATGGACGAAGCCGGCGGCGGCTCGTTTCTTGACCGGCTTGTAAAGCAGGCGGCAAACGCGCTTATGCGCGATGATGTCGAAGCGATAATAGGGATAGTAATAGACGAAAAACTTTTTCCGTTTCTCGAAGCGCGCCGGGACGCCGTTTTTGGCATATTGGACGATACGCTGGAAAGCCCGCTTGTCTTTGACAGCAAAGTATTCAACAGGGAAAATACAGAGACGGTTTTGTCCCGCCTGTTTGCTTCGGAACAGGCTATAAAGGCGTTAACGAATCTTTCCGGCTCATATTTGAACAGTCTTGCCGGATTAAAATTAAAAACCCTGCTCTCTCCGCTCAACATGGACACGATAGACGGTTTTCTTGGAAATATTGCGCCCATGTTAAATTCCGCGGCTTCCCAACTAACGATTCGGCTGGACGACAGAGCGGCGGTAAAGCGCTTAAACGAATTGTTTAAGCGCTTAATTTCAAAAATATTTGACGGTACTCCGGCGTACACGGCGCTGCGCGGCATAGACATCGAAGCGGAAGCCGCGCGGATTTCAACTCAATTTTTTAACGACGGGGCGGCGGTGGAAACCACAAAACTAATTCTGGGCGGCCTCTTGCGAAAAATATTGGACGACAAAGATTTTTATGACCATGCGCTTTTCCGCAGAGATATATCATTTTTTCTGCTAAACTGCGTAAATGTGGACGAGGCCGCCGCCCCGCGGGTACGGCTCAGGACGCTTCTTGCCGGGCTGCTCCGCGGTACCGGCGCAGTGATAAGCCCGTCCGCGAAAAACAGCATCTGCGGCGATTACATACTGCCGGCAATGCTTGACTCAGGCGGGAAACAATTCCCTAGTCTTGTAAATTCGCTTTCACTGTATTCCGTCGTTGAACGTGAAATAAACGGTATGCACCCGGCGGAAATAGAAAACGTATTTTACGGCTTTGCCGGGCCATACTTTAAAAAAATCATCCTGTACGGATGGATCGGCTTGTTCGGCGGCCTTTTAAGCTACGCGCTCGCCTGCCTGCTGCCGTTTCCGCCGTAAAAATGCCGAACCACAAGGCTGGCAAGTATCATGCCGGCGGCGGCGGTTACCGTTACCGCGCTACCGTTTATCACCTTTTTTGAGGCGCACCATTCCTTCGCGCACCCGTCCGGGCCGCCCTCACCGCTACGCGGCGGACAGAGACATCCGGCGCCGCCGCAGCCTACGGTTATTTCCGTATGGATAGGCAGCCTTTCCCGGCTGTAAACAACCGTAAAATGTCCGGTGAAGCCGCGCTTCCGTAAGCCTCCACGCACCAGACGGGCGAGCGGACAGCCTTCTGTTTCCCAAATATCGGCTATGCGGAGCAGGGACGGATCCAACTTTTGCGCCATACCCATAGACGAAAAAAGCTGTTTCCGCAAAGCGGCGCAAAGTTCAATCAGATCCAGCTTTGGGCCAAGGCTGTCGATTGCGTCTATAACAAAATCATAATTTTCCAGGCAAAAACCGCCGGCAGTATCCCGTGAAAAAATTTTGTCGTATTCTGTGATTTCGCAGTCTGGATTTATTTCAGCAAGCCGCGTTTTAAGCGCAGCCGTCTTGCACTGTCCTATCGTCCTGCCGGTAGCCTGTACCTGCCGGTTTATATTCGTAACACAGACAATGTCCGAGTCTACCAGCGCGATACCGCCAACGCCTGAGCGCGCCAGAGCCTCCGCGCACCAGCTCCCCACACCGCCCAGGCCAAAAACGATTACCCGCGCCTTTGCCAGTTTTTGCATAACATCAGCGCCCGTAATTAAGGCGAGCCGCTGGAACCGCGGCGGACAGGACGGCGGGGCATCTATTCCGTCAGCCATATCAGCCGCTTTGTTTTGACAGATGTTCCAGGGCCTTTTCCACGGCCCGCGCAAACTGGTCGCCGCAGGAGGTGGGTTTAAGGCCGCATTCTATCCCGCGAAGCTTTTTTACCACTTCCTCAGCCGGCATACCTTCACAGAGCGTTGAAATAGCTTTCAAGTTTCCGCTACAACCGCCTTCAAACTGAATCGCGTGAACCTTGCCCTCATCGATGTCAAAAAAAATCCTCGAAGCGCAGGTGCCCGATGTTTTATATTCAAACATTATATCCTTCCTTGTT
>JAITAE010000122.1 GCA_031284295.1 Spirochaetaceae bacterium | reverse complement strand
CGCAAAAGGCGTCCGCCTCCGCGCTTCCTGAGCTTTCCACCGCGCCCCAGTGCGCCATGACCGCGTCCCCGATGAATTTATCTATGACGCCGCCCGTCATAATTACGCAGGAAACCATGCGATCCATATAATCGTTCAGAAATTCTACAACTTCGGCGGGTGAAAGTTTTCCTGATATGGCGGTAAACGAGCGTATGTCCGAAAAAAATATTGTTGCGTCGCGGGTTGATCCGCCCCTTGACAGCTTGCCTTCCCGCGCCAGCCGGGCAAGCCGTTTGTTTGTAAGCACCTCAAAGTTCCGCAGAACATTACTCATGCTTTGAACGCTTTCGGTCAATAATCCTGTCTCGTCCAGATTCTTTGTTTTTAACTCAGGGTTGTAATCGCCGTTCTCTATCTGTTCCGCCGCCGCTTTCAGTTCTTCCAGCGGACGGCTGATACTTTTTGAAAAAAACCAAAGAAATATCACAGCCAGAAACAAGATACCGAGGGATATATAGATGTTGCGTCTTGTGGCCAAATTGACGCCTTCAAATACAATGTCCGTGCTGATAAATGAAACTACAATTATGTTCGCAAGCGATGATTTTTGCGAAGCCCCAAAGTAGCCGTACCCCGCCTCATCCTTAAAGCGCTTTTCGAATGTTATGTCCGGATTCATAATGCACTCCGATATAAACGGGTTTCGCAGAAGATTTTGCCCGCCGCTGACAAGTTCATGATTCGGGTGAACCAGTACGTCTCCAAAATAATTTACAATAAAGGTTGAATTGGCGCCGGTACCAAACGAATCTGTAATAGATTCGGATGAAAATATAACCAGCAGGCTGCTGAAACCCCGCACCGGGATGCTCATGGCAAGCAGCGGTATTCCGTTAAAAAACGGGGCCGCGTTTAGCACTACGGATTCTCCTATCAGCGAACGGTTTAATGTCTGAAAATTCGATTCGATGAATTTGTCAAGCATGGACGCGGACAAGGCGTTTGATAAAAAAAAACGATCGTTTATTATGTTTCTGAATGACGGATCAACGGTTTCTTCCGGGTCGCGGTCCACTATTGCCGCTATGTCCGGATTCCGCGAAAAAAATAGATTCTTCATCCCCGCTACCGTGTAAAGAACATTGCTCTCGCCGCCGCCGGTAATCGTGGAAATGTTTTCCAGCAGTACCAAGCTGTTTGATTTTATTAACGATAATTTATCTTCTACCATCAGCGATGACATTTTGTCTATGTTGATGTTGTTATCCCGAGCTGTCATTTCCACATCGGCGCTTACAAAAACCGCGACCAGCAGCGTTATGAGGCCAAGCGACAGGGAAAATAACGCGGTTATGATTACCACAAGTTTTACACCGATAGGAAATCTAACTTTTAAGTTCAAAAAACCATCCTCGTCACGATCCATCAAACATGGACTGTGAGACAACCAACCGGGTTGTCGAACAAGTCTACTATATACTATTTCGCCCCTTTATCAATGGGCGGGGACTCGCCGGAAGAACAGCCCCACCTTCCGCGCTTAACACGTGCCGGCCTTTAATGAGGTAGTGTCCGGCAGGATGATGTTATCCGCACACACTTAAATAAAACGTCTGATACTTTTTTCTTCTTGTAAACCGTTTAGGCGGGCTATCGCAAAACTTCCGAACGCGGTTATTGCTATATCGATAAATGTTCCGATAGAAACCAAATAAAACGCTATCGGCTTTAGTATCAGGTAACCGGTCTCAAAACCGTGCCCGTAACGCATACAGAGAACCGCGAGCGCCGTAAAAGCGGCGTCTGCCGAATTGCGCGCAAGCAGAAACGATAAAAAAAATGTAGTTATTCCAATGCTGAAAATGCCGCTGTTTGGAACACCTAAACTTGAATATGACTGAATGATAACTATAAAGGCGACGCAGGCAACCATTGCGCTGCCCGACCTGCCGAATGTTGAAAAAAGAGCAAACGTAACCGAACTTGATCTCCTGCGAATCCCAAGATTACCTTTCAGGTGCATCATCAATACCGGAATGCTGAAATTGTAGTCGCCTGAAAAAAAAGCGGTTATGACCGGCCCCAGGCATCCGTACAATACTTTCCATGGCGCGTTGCAGATAAAAAAAAGAAGCGTCGGCAAAACAACAAACACCAGACACGCCGCGTATATCAGTAACATTCGTATTACCGGCGCGAATACGCCAGTACCGGCAACTTCCCTGTACTGAATCGCCCAGTAAGCTGTCAACACTATTATCAGAAAACCCAGCAGCTCCGAAAAAAACGCCGCTATATGAAAAAATATTCTTGATAATGAATCTATTATGGATATTACCGGTTTTGTATAATTTTTGTCGTAACGAAGTCCCAATGCAAGAAAAAACGCGAATACGCATAACGGAAAAATATAAACCCCGCTCGAAGAAAAAACGGAAAACATATCCGATGAAAATATGTCCAGTACATTCTGTGCCGGTGAAAAAAATATCTCCCCGGATTGCTGTTCAATAAGAACCGGTATCCGGCCCGGCGAAAAAAACAACGTTACACATATTCCCAGCGCGACTACAAAAACCGATATGCCTGCAATCAGTAAAAAAGTAGAGCCCAGCAATGACCAGAATTTACCGTCCTGCCGCAGTTCGTAAATGCCTATCGTCAATGAAAATACTACTATAGGCAGCGCGGTGTAGCG
>JAITAE010000013.1 GCA_031284295.1 Spirochaetaceae bacterium | reverse complement strand
ATAGTGAATAGTGAATAGTGAATAGTGAATAGTGAATAGTGAGGCTGCCGCCAGGCGGCTGTCGAGTCTGCCCAGGCGATTCGGCTGACGTAGTGAGTGAGCTGTGAATAGCGCGCCGGAAACCGCCGCAAGGCCGCCTGCGGCGGCTGTAGACGGGGGAACCGTTGCTTGTAAGCTTACCCTTTAGATGCATGCTGACAGTATAGTGCTATGCGGCTGGGGGCGTCAAGCCGCCGCCAGGCGGCTGTGGAGTCGTCCTTGCGAGGGGGCTGGGCGGCGGCAGTGATTAGTGATTAGTTAAGAGTTAAGAGTTAAGAGTTAAGAGTGTTAATCCGTGTAATCCGTGTAATCTGTGGACGATTTAGAATACCCCTTTGATGAGTAACTGGTGGGGCGCATGATTTTGGGGGTAGGGCGCAACGTAGTGCGACCGCAGGGGGGACGGACGAAAAGGCGGCTATATGCCTGAAAAGGTATGGAAATCGTCCCCCCTTTGTATTAAAGAATCATTGAAGACCTGGCAAACAGCAGGGACAACAACTGACATACCTGTGTACTTGAAAGCCGCTGGCGGCCTGGCGGTACGCTACCGCGTAGCGGACTTTAAACCCACTGGTGGGCTGGCGGCCTGGCGGCTAACGCTTTCTGAACAGAGAAAACGAGTACAAAAGTACGCCAAGCCACACGAAGGAAAACGCCGCCAGGTATTCCACCGAAAACTGTTCCCTGAACACAAACACCCCGATCAACAGGGTAAATGTCGGTGAAAGAAACTGTACAAAGCCCAGCGCGGAAAGCGGTATTAGGCGGGCGGACTCGGAAAACAGGAGCAGCGGCATCGCGGTGGCCGGGCCCGCCAGCAGGAAGCCGATCCATAACGGCAAGCCGTAATTTTTAAGGCCGGACAGGGAGCCGAACAGGTATGTGTTTCCGCCGCCTGATAAGACACTGAACGGGAAGAACAGCAGTATAAACGCAACTGGCAGCGCGGCCAGTGTTTCCGCGCCCAGAACCTCCAGCGCGTCAGCCTGTATCTTTTTTTTGACAAGGCCGTAAGCGCCGAAAGACAGCGCAAGCGCAATGGAAACTGTGGGAAACTCACCGGACAGGACCGTCAGCGCGATCACGCCGGCGGCAGTCAGCGCAAACGCCGCCCATTGCGGCGCCGAAAGCCGTTCCTTGAAAAAGATCAGCCCCAGCGCAATCGATATGAGCGGGTTCATGTAGTAACCGAGTGAGGCCCAGATGGCGTGTCCGGTATTCACGGTCCAGATATAGAGTCCCCAGTTAAACGTTACAAGAAGGGATGCACAAATAATGTAGCTGCGTTCCCGCCGTTCCCTGAAATGCCTCAAAAACGTAAAATTCTTTTTGAAAAAAAGTATCGCGGTAACAAACAGCAATGAACCGGTAATCCGAAACGCTAGTATATGCAGCGGCGCGGCGGCGGACAGCATTTTCCAAAATAGCGGCAGCGCGCCCCAAATGCAGTATGACAGCGCGGCAAGCGCCGTCCCTTTCTTAAAATCTTTAACCATGAATACCTGCCATTTCAGCGCCGCCCTAGCAGCCTGTTGCGCTTGCCCTAAACTATACCCTGTTGCCCGCCTCCGCGTCATTACTCGCTGACTATAAACCACTTACGCTGTATACTTTATGTATGAAGTTTACCGCTTCCTTGAGTTTTCTAATGCTTGTGCTGACACCGCTTGCCGCCGTGGCGGATGTTTCGGCGGAGGACACCGCCCAGCTTGCCGCTTTTTCAGATCCGGCCCAGATTTGGGGCAGGGGGGTGGAGGCTGTTATCGAGGAGGCGTACAGGCTCTGTTTCAGGACAGTGATAGTGGACGGCAGGGTGATGAATCTGCGGATGCCGTTTGCCGAGAATCATGAGCGCGACAGCCTTGTCGAAGGCGGCTGGGAATTCCTTGGCAAGGGTAAATCCGATCCCTCATCACTCTGGCCGGTGATACTAAGCGCTTTCCGCACACGGGACTTCGCCCGCTACATAGAAACGTTGAGGAGTGGCGCGGAACAGGTGATCATTTTTGATATTGCCGGGCGTGAATGGTCGGTTTCTCAGGATATTTTCGATATTGCCCGCATGAAAGCCGGTTCTTACCACGGTCTGCCTCACCGTCCCTATGTCCTTGTACATGGAAACGGCGTTGAGCCGGGCGACATATACAACTACCTGTACTGCATAGCGTGGACGGGGATGGACTGTTCCGGTTTTGTCTGGCATACATTGTCTTATATTGCCAGGAAAGTAAACGTGAATCTGGGAACTAGCCTCAGACGCGCGTTGGGAGTTCCGCGCGGCGGCGACCCGTCATACTTTGCCGGCACGGCATTCTACAATTCGCAGAGCCGTGAAATAATTTCCGTTGACGACACAATAAAGAACTTAAAACCCGCCGATATATTGCTGTTCCGCGCGGTGGACGGTACGATGGCGCATTCAGCCATCATCCAGTCAATAGACTTTTCACGCGGTATAATCCGTTACATACAGAGTACGGATGAAGCGCCGCTCGCAGAACGGGGCGTCCACGAATCGTTCATTCACTTTAACCCCAAACACAGTTCTTTGAGCCTAAAAGATTCTTCTCTGGAATGGACGCAGAAACGTTTTTCGCCGTTTCCGGGCGAGAAGGCTTCGGCTTTTTCGGATGACGGCCAGCGTTACCGCGCTTACGGCGGCGGCCGCGTGGTACGGCTCCGCGCGATGTCCCCCATCATCGCAAAGCTAAAGTAGCCCCGCCCCGCCAGGGCCGCCAAGGCCGCCAGGAGGTATGCCGCCTTTTAAATACGCCCCGCAAGAGGTTTAAATACGCGGGTATGTCAGGCATATTCCATGCAATTTGGCTAGCAGCCAGGCGTCATTCAAACTGTAGATTTAGTTTTGGAATTTGGCCGGTCGCAGATATTCGTGGCCTGAATAGGATCTCCGCGCGGGAAAACTGGTATTTACAATCGTGTCGGGATACTAGTAGGGCGTTAAAACTTATGTTAAAGCGCCTGTTCCCGCCATTCGGGAGTTCCCGATGCTTCATTCGCAGTGGGGTCTGCTGCGCAGTGGGGTTTGCGCGGCAAACCTTCACATTGATAAATTTCTTTGCAGAACGAGACTCCGTAGGAGGTTCTTGAGCAGTGGGGTCTGCTGCGCCGCCCTAGGGCGAGAGAGAATTGGTAACATCAACAAAAAATGGTAGTAGACGGATTTGCTATGCAAATCCCCACAGTTAAATAATTTCCTTACAGAACCTCGTAAACTATTCAACGCTTGCATGATACCCCGCCGCAAAGTTTGCGACTTCAGGGCGGGGAGGTTCATTCGCAATATCTGGTTTAATACCTCGCCTGCCTTTCCTTATCGGGTTAAACAGGCGGGAGATCAACGTGCAAAACTTAGGCAAAACAGCTTAAACGCTGTTTTGTGTTATGAAGTGAGCTTGCTCCTTAGAGCAGCGATGACGCGACGGCATAGTTGGCGAATCCCTCAGTTAATCAGCGCTGCTTACGGAACTACAGGTAAACGATGCGGTAATCAGCCAGTTCCTCGAAGCCACAGCGGAGGTAAACTTTGCGCGCCGCGGTATTGTTGTTATTTACAAAAAGATTTACGCCCTTGTTTTCGGCAAGCAGCAAACGGCTGAACGCGGAGGTAAG
>JAITAE010000162.1 GCA_031284295.1 Spirochaetaceae bacterium | reverse complement strand
GAAGCCTGATGACTTGCGCAAATCGTTTTTTACGCGGCGCAAGAAGGACGTGATCGAGTTTGACTACGGGGATTCTGGGAAGACGGCGTACATCGCGGTGCAGATCGAGAGCCCCGGCGGTCATCAGGGCAACTGGGGCCCGATGGTTTCGGCGGTCATTCCGTAACACTGGTGTTATTCCGCATAGCGCGGTTAAACATAAAAAATTAACGGCGGGAACGGCATTATGCCGCGACCGCGCGCGGGGACAGTGGGAACTGTTTTGGCAAAGGAGTTTTTCAAATGAGGAAAAACAAGTTTTACATTTTGGGAATGTTGGCGCTGGCATTCGGCGCGGTTCTTGCCGGGTGCGGCAAGAAGGATTCAGGCGGCGGCGCAGGCGGCAGCATCCATGCCGCCGCAAAATAAACGTTTCGGGGATAGGCGGTTTTTATGGGAAAATACAAATTCGGTGTAATGACTTACCGTAAAGACTTTGACGGAGAGATAAATGTTGGTGATTATATCCAGTCAATCGCCGCGTCTACTTTCTTGGAAAAAGTAGATTATTATTTGGAAAGGGAAGGACTTGATAATTATAATATGCCGGAACCAATAAGAATTATTCTTAACGGCTGGTTTATGCATTCGCCCGATAATTGGCCGCCAAGCGATGTTCTTATGCCATTATTTATTTCGTTTCATATTACCAGGTATGAGTATGCGGCGCTGAGAATGTTATCACCGGCTGGAATTAAGTATCTAAAGAATCATGAACCTATAGGATGCCGGGATTACGGGACGGCAAAACTTTTAGGCAAATACGGGATTAACGCCTATTTTTCAGGTTGCTTGACTTTAACCCTAGGAAGGAAGTATGGAACAAATGTAAAAACCGGCAATATTTATTTTGTTGATGTGCCGGTTATAGGGTGCCGGGAGGAGAAAATAAAATATTTGTTAAAATGTATTCCCAAGATAGCGAAGCATTTTTCGTCTGTTTTAAGGATTTACCGTAAAAACAAGAAAAGCAGAAGGAATATTATCTATTCGTTTGCAAGGGCATGTTTATTTTATTGTCTTTATAGCGGTATTTTTGAAAAAGATGTTTTGATAAAAGCCGAGTATATAAAACATAGCATTGACCGGGAGACACTGGAGAGCGATCGGGAGTGTTTTGAATACGCGGAAAGTTTGTTAAAAAAGTATGCGTCCGCAAAGCTGGTTGTAACGAGCAGGCTTCATTGCGCGTTGCCTTGCCTTGGCATGGGGACGCCGGTTATATTTATAAACAGCGAAGGATTGAGCGGCGGGCGTTTTGACGGATTATTGGAATTGTTGAGGGTGTTTGAATTAAGTAGCAACGGATTTGAAACAGAAGATGATTTGTTATCAAAAGCCGGTAAAATAGGTTTTAATACGAAAATAGATAACAAGAAAGATTTTTTGAAACTAAGAGAAGAACTGGAAAGAAGATGCGTTGAATTTATTGGACTGAATACATAACAGGCTAACGTAGCAGAAAAAACGGTGTTTAACAGGTCTGTATGCTCTACCTACCAAAATACAGGTTGCCTAAATAAAACTACCAATGATAACTTCTTATCCTATAAGGACTTAGCGTAGCAGTCCGGTGGGATACGTTTTTTACGGTTTGCGGGTGATAGCGGTTCTGACAGCAATATCCGAATTTTCCCGCAACGAGAGGTTGTTATGAGAGCAAGGGCGGTTTTTACGGTTTTCTCAAGGAAAAGGGGAAACCCACGGCTTACAGCCGCTATTACATCAGTAATCGGGCGTTGGAAAATCTGAATGTGATGAGAAAAGCGGCGCAGCATCTCCTGCGAAAGACCGCCGCGGCTGAAAAACGATTCAGCGTCCAGAGGAAAATGGTCCGGGCTGCCTTCAGCGGCGGATTGGGGGGTAGGGCGCAACCGTGTGCGCCCGTAGGGGTGCGCGTCGATGAGGCCCCTATGTGCCGAAGGCGGTATGGAAATAGCGCCCCCCTTCATATCAAGAATCATTGTGAACCTGGTAAATCGCAGGGACAACAACTGACGTACCCGCGGACTTTAAAGCCGCTGGGGTATGCTACCGCGTAGCGGACTTTAAACCCACTGGTGGGCGCGGAGCGGACTTTAAACCCGCTGGCGGGTGGGCTTAGCAAAAAACATTCAAGTTAAGCGGCAAAAGTTCCGAAAATAGAATATCGGAGGTATAGTTCCCCTCCCAAATCACTATGCCTTCGGTTGCCTCAAGGGCAGGGCCGGCGAAAGCCGGCCCTTTTTTTGTCCGTTTCACCGGACGCCACGGTTTCGGCGCGGCATTACGGTTGAACCATCCCGCGCCCGCGCAATATAATAGCGCCATGCCGGATAAATATTCGACGCTGAAAAGTGTTTTTGGGTACGACGCGTTCAGGCTGGGTCAGGAAGAAGTGATCGACGCGCTGCTCAGCGGGCGCGACGCGCTTGTCGTGATGCCCACCGGCGCCGGGAAATCGCTGTGCTATCAGATTCCCGCCCTGCTTATGGACGGCGTTTCTATAATCGTATCGCCGTTGATTTCGCTGATGAAGGACCAGGTGCAGGCGCTCTGTGAAAGTGATGTGGCGGCGGCGTTCATAAACAGTTCGCTTTCTTACGATGAGTATCTGCGGACCAGGCGGCGCGCTGCCGCCGGCGGGTACAAAATAATTTACATAGCGCCGGAGCGGCTTTCGCGGGAAGACGGGGCGTGTTCATGGCTTGAGGGGCTGGATGTTTCGCTGGTCGTGATAGACGAGGCGCATTGCGTATCGCACTGGGGGCACGATTTCCGTACAAGCTATATGCGGATCGCGCCGTTTATAAGGAGCCTGCCCAGGCGTCCTGTTGTCGCGACATTCACAGCGACGGCTACGGAACGTGTAAAGGCGGATATAGAGGCCGCGCTGTCCCTCGAAAACCCATTTTGCATTACAACAGGTTTTGACCGTCCAAACCTGTACTTTGCCATTGAAAAGCCTGATAACAAGATGCGCTCGTTGAAAAAACATCTTGCGCGGCTGAAAAACCGCAGCGGCATCGTGTACTGTTTGACGCGGCGTTATGTCGAGGATGTTTGCGAAGAACTTACCGCAAACGGAATTGCCGCGACGCGCTATCACGCCGGGCTCAGTCCCGATGAACGGCGCGAGAACCAGGATGATTTTATTTATGACCGCAAACCAATCATGATCGCGACAAACGCTTTCGGCATGGGGATAGATAAGTCGAATGTATCGTTTGTGATCCATTACAATATGCCGAAGAATATTGAAAGCTATTACCAGGAGGCCGGACGGGCCGGACGTGACGGCGGCAGCGCGGAATGTATCCTGCTTTACAGTTACGAGGATGTAAAAACAAACGAATTCTTGATCGAAAAAAGCGTTGAAGAGAGCGGTTCGGCAGAGTTAAAGGAGTACAACCTGGAACTGCTAAAGCGGATGACGTTTTACGCTACCGGGACTGACTGCCTGCGCGGGCGGCTGCTTGCGTACTTTGGAGAAAGCCCGCCCAATTACTGCGGCGCCTGTTCAAACTGCATGACGCAATTTGAAAGCGTTGACATTACGATAGAGGCGCAAAAGATTATTTCATGCGTTTACCGGCTTAAACAGCGCGGCAGGCGTTTAGGCAAAATGATGATTATCCAGATTCTGCGCGGCAGCAGAAGCGCAAAAATCATAAACGAAAAGCTTGACGGTTTGAGTGTCTGGGGAATAATGAAAGATACGTCTGAGCCGGCGATACGCGGCGTGATAGATTTTCTTGTGCTGAACGGTTACCTGGCGCTAAGCGGCGGCGATTACCCGTTACTGATAGAAACTGAGAAATCAGGCGCGGTTATCTTTGAAAAAAAACCGCTTGACATGATGCTGCCCAAAGAAGAGGCCGCTTTAAAGACAGTCGCCTCCACCGCCGCCGCGCCGGCGGAGGCGGCGTTGTTCACGAAGCTCAAGGCCCTGCGCGCCGAACTTGCCGCCGCGGCGCGTGTTCCCGCCTACATAATTTTTGCCGACGCGACGCTGAACGCTATGTGCCGCAAGCTGCCGCGGACAAAGGCGGCTTTCCTTGAAATTCCCGGTGTCGGGGCGGTAAAGGCCGAAAAATACTGCGAGCCCTTTATCCGCGTCGTATGTGAATATATTGCGGAGAACGCGTCCTCTTGACAGGCGGACCGTATGCGGTTCAAAATGTACCTTCAGGAGAATAAATGCAGGCTTTGATACTCGCGGCGGGCATGGGAAACCGTCTGGGGCGATATACCGCTGATAACACAAAATGTATGCTTTCGATAAATGGAAAAACGCTTATAGAACGAGCTCTGGACGCGCTCGACGCCGGCGGCATACAAAAATGCGTTATAGTCGCGGGTTATAAAAGAGAAAATCTTATCCGGCTTCTTGGAAATAAATACAAAAACATTTCGATAGAATATGCCGTGAATGATATTTACGACAAAACAAACAATATTTATTCCCTGTATCTGGCAAGAGAGTATCTGACAAAAGATGATACGCTTCTGCTGGAAAGCGATATAATTTTTGATGAAAATATTATTACTCAAATGATAGCTTCCGAACATCCTACAATCGCGGCTGTCGCTCATTTCGAATCGTGGATGGATGGGACGGTCGCCAGAATCGATGATGACAACAATATTGTATCATTTATCCCAAAAAAATTATTTAATTTTGACGAAAAAGATTTTTATTACAAAACAGTAAACATTTACAAATTCTCGCGCGAATTCTCGCAAAATACATACATCCCGTTTCTTGAGGCGTACATTAAATCCATGGGCGATAACGAATACTACGAGCAGGTTTTGCGGGTAATTGCGGCTTTGGATAAAAATGAGCTTAAAGCCTTTGTGCTTACAGATCAAAAATGGTACGAGATTGACGATGTGCAGGACAAGGCGGTTGCCGAAACAATATTCGCGCCCGGAGCGGACGGCCTCCTTTCACGGATGCAGGCAAGTTACGGCGGGTATTGGCGTTATCCGGCACTGCTCGACTACTGTTACCTTGTGAATCCGTATTTTCCGTGCGACCGGGCCATAAGCGAGATGAAGGCGTTTTTTACGGAATTGCTTACGCGGTATCCGTCTGGACTGGACACGCAGAATCTGCTTTCCTCCAAACTTTTTGGTTTGGAGGAAGACCGCGTTTTAACGGGGAACGGCGCGGCGGAATTGATACGCGCCCTTGCCCCTGCCGTGGACGGTCCTGTAGGCATTATTTATCCAACATTCAACGAGTACGCTGAAAGGTTTTGCGGCAAACAAATAGTTTCTTTTACACCTAAAGATTTTAACTATACAAAAGACGATTTAACGCGCTTTTCCGCCGAATGTAACGCGCTTGTTTTAATCAATCCTGACAATCCAAGCGGCCACTATATAAACAAAAAAGACGTTCTCGATCTTGCGGAATATTTTACGCGGAAAGGCAAAACGCTGATTCTTGACGAATCGTTTATAGACTTTTGCGACGCTGAAGAAGATAAATCGCTTTTAATACAGGAGGTACTGGACAGGTATCCCGCTCTTGTCGTGATTAAAAGTTTAAGCAAAAGTTACGGCATACCCGGATTACGGCTCGGCGTGTTAGCGTCCGGCGACAGGGCGCTGATTGCGTCCGCGCGCAAAAACATCCCGATATGGAATATCAATTCGTTTGCCGAATATTTTTTGCAGATCATCGGCAAGTATCAAAAAGATTATGCCGCTTCGTGCAAAAAAATAGCCGCCGAGCGCCGCCGCTTCAGGGCGGCGCTCGAAGAAACCGGCCTTATAAAAGTGTTTCCGTCTCAGGCGAACTATTTTTTATGCAAAATAATAAACGGCTCAAGCGCGCGTGTTTTGGCGGAAAAACTTCTTTCCGTTCATAACATTTTTATAAAAGATTTAAGCGGCAAAAAAGGCATTCCGGACGCTTCGTATATCAGGCTCGCGATACGCGGACGAGAAGACAACGACCGGCTAATCTCCGTTTTATCCCCCCCCCCCCCCGGAATACAGCATGTAGGCATTTTCCTGTATTACGCTGCTTTTCCGCGCCAGAACTGGCGAAGGAGGCGGCTTAGTCTATGAAATTGTTTACACCCGGACCTATCACGATGGATCCCGAAACGATTGCTGTAGCAGGAGCCCAGTCGCAATATTTCCGAACGCCGGAATTCTCAAAACTTATGCTTGAATGTACGGATATGCTGAAAACCACCCTGGACGCTCCTGTGGATGCCCGGATGATATTTCTTACCGC
>JAITAE010000260.1 GCA_031284295.1 Spirochaetaceae bacterium | reverse complement strand
GCGGACAGGGCAAGCGAATCGATAGAATCGAGGATGCCTCCGCGGCCCGGAATTAGGGCGCCTGAATCTTTTACACCGGCGCTACGTTTTAACGCGGATTCGGCAAGGTCGCCAAGCACCGCAGCGGCGCCGGTAGACAAACCCAGAATAAATCCTGAAACGAGCGGAGAAAAACGGGCCGCGTTGAATACTTGCGGCAGCGCCGCCGCAAGTATGAGACCGACGCCGACTGAAGCCGCGATTCCGCTTATGAAGCCGGCCAGACTCTTGTTCGGGCTTACCGCTAATATGCCGCGGTTCGTTTTGCCAAACAGCATCCCCGCCATCCACGCAAGCGAATCGTTGCCGAAAACCACGCAAAGGAACGCGATTATCAGCGTGGGCGAGTGGGGCAGCCGGTTCATCAGTATCAGCCAGCTTAGAAAGGATGACGGGTAGAACAGCACGGTAAAACCCGCGGCTGTATGGTTGATAATGCTGTCGAGTTTTGCATCCGCGTTTTTTTGCATGACTGGCACAAATACTACCGAAACAAGCAGCCAACCGGCGCTTGTGATGATTAACGCGGGCATTATAAATGTATCCACGCCGAAGCTGACCAAAAGCGTCATTCCAAGCGGCGCCACAGCGCTCAAAATTCCGGCTTCCAGCCGCGAAATAACGAGATTTTTCTTTTTCAGCATATCGGAAAGTTCAACCGCGCCCAAAACGCAGAATGTTGTGACAAGTATATTGATGGCAAGGTGATTCTTTTGCGGCAGCAGAATCACTACCGCGAGACATAGTGGCAGGCCCAGAAAAAAGATCAGCAGGCGTTCGGTTAGCTTTTTCACCGCGTCATCGCACCAAAACGGCGTTCCCTTGCCGCATACGCGGCAAGGGCCGCGTCAAGATCTTCCGTAGAAAAATCCGGCCAAAACTTGTCCGTGATGAAGTATTCGGCGTAAGCAGCCTCCCACAGCAAAAAGTTACTCGTCCGGAATTCGCCCGCCGTTCTTATTATAAGGTCCGGCTCAGGTACATCCGGGTTGTCCATATTTTGCGTGATTCCATCCTCGTCAAGCGCCGCGGCCGCCTCGCGGGCCGTAGCGCCGCCCTGTAGCAGGAAACGCCGCGCGGCCCGGACTATCGCGTTCCGCCCGCCATAGTTAAGCGCGAGAATCACATGCATTCCGTCAAAGTCCTGGGTATCGCCCAGCGCCTGCTTGATCTCGGAAAGTATGTCCGCCGCAAGCCCGTCCGTATCGCCGGTATGCCGTACCCTGATGTGGTTTTCGCGGTAAAAATCAAGTTCGCGTGTCAGGTGCTGCTTGACCAGGGACATTATGAACTCGACCTCTTGAGCGGCGCGTTTCCAGTTTTCTGTGGAAAACACGAACAGCGTAAGGTACCGTATGCCGCGGCGGCTTGCCGCCTCGACTATGCGGCGGGCGTTTTTTAAGCCTTCGGTATGCCCGTTTGTCCTTGCCCGTCCCCTGTGCTGCGCCCATCTGCCGTTTCCATCCATGATAATCCCCACATGCCGCGGAAGCGCAACGCCGTCTGTTTTGTTAAACATCACACAAAGCCCCGCTTGAAAACTAGTTTTCCGTTATCTCTTTTTCTTTGTCTTTGACGGTTTTGTCAACATTGCCTATGTAACGGTCGGTCAACTTTTGCAGTTCCGCAGAGACTTTGCTCTCCTCGTCTTCCGTAATATCGCTATCTTTGAGCAGTTTTTTCAGTTCGTCGTTGCCGTCACGGCGTATGTTGCGGACGGCCACCCGCGACTGCTCGGCCTGCCCCTTTGCCTGTTTGACAAGTTCCTTGCGCCGCTCTCCCGTCAGCGGCGGTATGCTTATCCGTATGACTTTGCCGTCGTTGGACGGGTTGAGCGAAAGTTCCGATGCACGGATAGCCTTTTCTATCTCGCCGATCAGAGTTTTGTCCCAGGGCTGTATCACGACAAGCCGCGCCTCGGGAATCGAGATGTTAGCCAGTTCCTTGACCGGCGACTTGCTGCCGTAGGCATCGACACGTATCTTGTCAAACAGCGCGGCGGAGGCCCTGCCCGTGCGCAAACCGGTAAAACCGTCTTCCAGGGCCGCAAGCGTCTTTTTCATCCTGTCTTCACACGTTTTCAACACATCGTTCATATACACCACCTGTTTATGTAAGGTTTCCGGTTTCAGCCGCCAACCCTAAAGTTAAAGTACTCGCTTATCGTGAACACGGCGCCAAGTTGTTTTCCGGCCTCTCCAAGCGCCTGTTTTACTGTGATTTTGTCGTTTTTGATATAGTTCTGGTCCAGGAAGCAAATGCCGGCAAAGTACTTGTCCAGCTTGCCGTTCAGTACGCCGCTCAGAACATTTGCCGGTTTGTCTTTGAGTTTTTCGTCCGTATGCACCTGCTTGCGGAAAATTTCCTGCTGCTCCCTGATCAGGGCCGGGTCCACATCGTCTGCGCTTATCGCGACGGGGTTAAAGGCGGCGACGTGCATCGCGAGGCTGAATATGAACGCGCGCGCCTCTTCTTTTGCGAACACTTCCGGCTTGTCGGCGGAAACGGTTACCACGACGCCTATCGCACCGTCACCGTGCACATACGCGGCAAGGCTCTGATTCGCGGCGGCTTTTACGAGTTTGATCCGCTTTAGGCTCATGTTTTCGCGTATTTTTGTCGCAAGGTCTTTTACCATTCCGGTAAGTTTTTCGTCCGTTTCCGGGCAGCCTTCATCCAGTATTTTGTCCGCTATCGTCTCGCCCAGCGCGATAAACTCCGGGTTGCGGGCCACAAAATCCGTCTCGGTGGCAAGTTCCACCAGCACGGCGGTATCGCCTTTGACCTTTACCGATACGCGCCCCTGATTCGTGGCGCGATCGGCCCGTTTCGCGGCGGCGGCAAGACCTTTTTCTTTTAACACCTTGACGGCCTTGTCGAAATCGCCGTCCGTTTCGGTAAGTACCTTCTTACATTCAGCGGGACCTACGCCGGTAGCGTCACGCAGTTTCTTTACATCGGCAGCAGTTACAGCCATTTTTGTCTCCTATTCAAAAAAACTTTACATTTGGGGGGTAGCGGAATAAAAACGCTTTTAATTCCGCAGGCGCCTACACAGTTCCGTTTAAGCGTTTTTATGAAGCGTAGGGGGGACGGGCGAAGAGGCAGCTTGGCTGCCCGGTTACCGCGCACAGGAAAGGCGCGGAAACAGTCCCCCCTTGCCTATCCCCTAATCATTCTCGTTGTAAACCTTATCCACATCTACCGGCAAATCGTCTTCCTCGCCAGCGGGGGGCGTTGGCGGCGGCGGTGTAAGCGTCTCCTCGTCCTTTACCTGATACTGTTCAATGTCGATCTCCTCGTCCTCCTGGCGGACGGAGATGTCCGTAACTATGCCTTCAAGACTGTCATCGCCCTCGCCGCCGCCTTCTACGATGCGCAGGCCCGCCTCGTTGTCGCCGTCTACCACCGCGTTGGCGATTATCTGGGTGAACAGGCTGATGGCGCGAATCGCGTCGTCATTTCCGGGTATCGGGTAATCAATGCCGTCAGGGTTGCAGTTCGTGTCCACAACCGCGACTATCGGTATGCCTATGCGGCTGGCTTCCGCTACGGCAATCGCTTCCTTCCGCGTGTCAACGATGAACAGTATGCCGGGCAGGTCTTTCATTTCTTTGATGCCGCCCAGGTTCTTTTGGAGCCGCCCCCGCTCCTTTACGAGCGCGGCCACTTCTTTTTTCGTCAGATTCTCGAAAGTGCCGTCGACTTCCATCTTTTCCAGTTTTTTAAGCCGCAAAAGGGATTTTTTTATCGTGGAAAAGTTGGTCAACATCCCGCCCAGCCAGCGGTTGTTGACGTAATACATACCGCAACGCTCGGCTTCTTTCTGTATGGCTTGTTGAGCCTGCTTCTTTGTTCCCACAAATAATACAGATTTTTGCCCGGCAATGATTTTGCGTACAGCCGTGTACGCTTCCTTGCATGATTGTATCGTCTTTTGCAGATCGATAATGTGGATGCCGTTCCGTTCCGCAAAGATGTACTTTTTCATCCGCGGATCCCACCTTTTTACCTGATGGCCGAAATGTACTCCCGACTCAAGCAGGCTTTTCATTGTAACTACCGTCACAAATTCCTCCGTTTCCGATTACGGATGGCTGCCGCCGTCCATCGGAGCCTTACATATTACTCATCGCGCCTTGTTCGCTTTAGAAAACGCTGTGTTTCCCAAAGTGTCATCGCGATGGAAGATGTTTATAGTCTAGCATGCTTCCCTCCCAATGACAAGTGGTATATGCCGCTGTTTAATAGGCAGGTATGTCAGTTGTTGTCCCTGTAATTAGCTATGTCACAATGATTCTTGATATGAAGGGGGGCGCTATTTCCATGCCGTCACCGGCACATAGCCGCCTTCTCGCCGCGCCCCCCTACTTCCAGCCCCGCTGCGCGGGTCTTCCAGTACCCCCCTAATCAGGGGCCCCGCCAACACCGCCTGGAGTTTGCTCCGCAAACTCCGGAAATAACCGCGTAGCGGTTATTCCGCCGCCCCCGCCAGTTACTCATCAAAGGGGTATTCTAAATTGTCCACGGATTACGCGGATTACACGGATTAACACTTCACTCTTCACCCTTCACTCTTCACTACTCACTACTCACTAATCACTAATCACTAATCACTAATCACTAATCACTATTCATCAACACCTTCCAGGCTTAGGGGGGCATAGCTCCCAGGCTTAGGGGGCTATACCTTCCAGGCTTAGGAAGGCATACCTTCCAGGCTTAGGAAGGCATACCTTCCAGGCTTAGGAAGGTATACCTCCCAGGCTTAGGGGGGCATACCTCATATGCGTTTACTTAAAGAGGGAACGATGCTATCCTTGAGGTATGGGAGAGGAAACCAAACTATTTGAGAACCTCCTGGCCCTGTTGCCGGAAGGATGGGAAGCCGCGGCCAAAGAA